>JAHZHG010000028.1 GCA_019420425.1 Clostridiales bacterium | reverse complement strand
TCCCCCCTCTCATGCTATACTTACTACAACTTACCGCTAAAAAGGAGAATCCCATATGAGAATCTTATTTATCCGCCACGGTGACCCCGACTATATCCACGATACGCTGACCGAAAAAGGCCATCGTGAAGCTTCCCTTCTGGCGCGGACGGCCAGGGACCTTCGGATTGGCGACTGTTATGTCTCGCCCCTTGGCCGTGCGCAGGCTACGGCTGCGTACACCCTGAAGGAGCTTGGCCTCACCGCAGAGACGCTGGACTGGCTTCAGGAGTTTCCGGCAAAGACAGACCTGAACCGTTCCGCCGAGCTGGCGGCCGCCTACCCTGATGCGAAAACAGAGAACGGTGTCTACGTCCCCCGGATTGTCTGGGATATGACTCCCTCCTACTGGACTGCACATCCGGAATATATGGACCGGCAGCTCTGGAAAACCTCAGATACAGCGAAATACGGCGATCTCAACGCCGTGTACGAAAAAGTCACCGCAGGCCTGGACAACCTGCTGGCCGGCTATGGCTATGTCCGCGACGGAAATCTCTACCGTGTAGAAAAAGAAAATACGAATACCGTAACCTTTTTCTGCCATTTCGGAATCACCTGCGTCCTTCTGGCTCACCTCTGGAATGTGTCCCCTTTTGTCCTGTGGCACAGCCTGGCCCTGGCCCCCACCTCTGTCACCGAGGTGGTTTCTGAAGAGCGTGAGCAGGGAACCGCTTATTTCCGCGGCCTGCGACTGGGAGACATCTCCCATCTGTATGCCGGGGGCGAGGAACCGTCCTTCTCTGCCCGTTTCTGTGAAACCTACGGAAATTTTGATCAGAGGCACTGAAAATCCTTGAGCTTTTTCTATTTTTCGCTATAATAGATCATGGATCACAAATTTGTTCTATTAGCATATCAAATTTGTTATATCGACATTTGTCGCCCGTGAACAGCTGAACAAGGAGGACATTTTATGCCACAAAGAACGGATTTCCACAAGGTACTCATTATCGGCTCCGGCCCCATCGTTATCGGCCAGGCCTGTGAGTTCGACTATTCCGGCACCCAGGCCTGCAAAGCGCTGCGCAAGCTGGGCTATGAAATCGTACTGGTCAATTCCAACCCGGCCACCATCATGACAGACCCGGAAACTGCCGACGTAACCTACATCGAACCCCTGAATGTGGAACGTCTGGAGCAGATCATTGCCAAGGAGCGTCCCGACGCCCTGCTGCCCAACCTCGGCGGACAGTCCGGACTGAATCTCTGCGCCGAGCTGTACAAAGAAGGAATCCTGGATAAATATAACGTAAAGGTAATCGGCGTGCAGGTGGACGCCATCGAGCGCGGTGAGGACCGTATTGAATTTAAAAAAGCAATGAACAAACTCGGCATCGAAATGGCCCGCAGCGAGGTGGCCTACAGCGTGGAGGATGCGCTGAAGATTGCCGACGACCTGGGCTATCCGGTGGTCCTGCGTCCGGCCTACACCATGGGCGGAGCCGGCGGCGGCCTGGTATATAATAAAGAAGAATTAAAAACCGTCTGCGCCAGAGGCCTGCAGGCCAGCCTTGTGGGTCAGGTTCTCGTAGAGGAATCCATCCTGGGCTGGGAGGAGCTGGAGCTGGAGGTTGTCCGCGACAAGGACAACAACATGATTACGGTCTGCTTTATTGAAAATATTGATCCCCTGGGCGTACACACCGGCGATTCCTTCTGTTCCGCTCCCATGCTGACCATTTCCAAGGAGTGTCAGAAGCGTCTCCAGGAGCAGGCATATCGTATTGTTGAATCCGTAGAGGTAATCGGCGGCACCAACGTACAGTTCGCCCACGACCCGGTGACCGACCGCGTCGTGGTGATCGAGATCAATCCGCGTACCTCCCGTTCCTCAGCCCTTGCCTCCAAGGCTACCGGCTTTCCCATCGCACTGGTATCCGCCATGCTGGCCACCGGCCTGACCCTGAAGGACATCCCCTGCGGAAAGTACGGCACGCTGGACAAATACGTACCGGACGGAGACTATGTGGTCATCAAATTCGCCCGCTGGGCATTTGAAAAATTTAAAGGCGTGGAGGACAAGCTGGGGACCCAGATGCGCGCTGTCGGCGAGGTAATGAGCATCGGAAAAACCTACAAGGAAGCTTTCCAGAAGGCCATCCGCAGCCTGGAGACGGGCCGCTACGGTCTGGGACACGCCAGGGACTTTGACTCCAAAACCAAAGAGCAGCTGCTCCAGCTGCTGATTACTCCCTCCAGCGAGCGTCATTTCATCATGTACGAGGCATTGAGAAAGGGCGCTACCGTAGACGAGATTTACGAGATCACCAGGGTAAAGCACTACTTTATTCAGCAGATGAAGGAGCTGGTGGAGGAGGAAGAGGAGCTGCTTCAGCACAAAGGCAAAATGCCCGCGGACGATCTGCTGATCGCTGCCAAAAAGGACGGCTTCTCCGACAAATATTTAAGCCAGCTGCTGGAAATTCCCGAGGAGGATATCCGCAATCACCGGATAGCTCTGGGCGTGGAGGAGGCCTGGGAGGGCGTGCATGTAAGCGGCACCGAAAACAGCGCCTACTACTATTCCACCTACAACGCGCCGGACAAAAATCCGATCAGCGGGGACAAGCCCAAGATCATGATTCTGGGCGGCGGACCGAACCGCATCGGGCAGGGAATCGAGTTTGACTACTGCTGCGTACACGCCTCCCTGGCCCTGAAAAAGCTGGGCTTTGAGACCATTATCGTAAACTGCAACCCGGAGACCGTATCGACGGATTACGATACCTCTGACAAGCTCTATTTTGAGCCGCTGACCCTGGAGGACGTACTGAGTATTTACAAGAAGGAAAAGCCTCTGGGCGTGATTGCTCAGTTTGGCGGACAGACTCCGCTGAACCTGGCGGCAGACCTGGAGAAAAACGGCGTAAAGATCCTGGGCACCTCCCCGTCGGTCATCGACCTGGCGGAGGACCGCGATCTGTTCCGCGCCATGATGGAAAAGCTGGAGATCCCCATGCCGGAGTCCGGCATGGCCACTACTGTGGACGAGGCGCTGGCCATTGCCGGGGAAATCGGCTATCCCGTAATGGTTCGCCCCTCCTACGTGCTGGGCGGACGAGGAATGGAGGTCGTCTATGACGACGAAAGCATGACCGGCTATATGCAGGCAGCCGTGGGCGTAACCCCCGACCGTCCGATTCTGATTGACCGTTTTCTGAACCATGCCACCGAGTGCGAGGCTGACGCCATCAGTGACGGCACGCACGCCTTTGTACCGGCGGTCATGGAGCACATCGAGCTGGCAGGCGTGCACTCCGGAGATTCTGCATGCATTATTCCCTCCGTGCACATCTCCCCGGAGAATGTGGAAACCATAAAGGAATATACGCGGAAGATCGCAGAAGAGATGCAGGTCAAGGGCCTGATGAACATGCAGTACGCCATTGAAAACGGCAGGGTATATGTGCTGGAGGCCAATCCGAGGGCGTCCCGTACGGTGCCCCTGGTATCCAAGGTCTGCAACATCCGTATGGTGCCGCTGGCCACAGATATCATTACCGCAGAGCTGACCGGCCGGCCCTCTCCCGTACCCGGGCTGAAGGAGCGGCATATCCCCAACTATGGCGTGAAGGAGGCAGTATTCCCCTTCAACATGTTCCAGGAGGTAGATCCGGTACTCGGCCCGGAAATGCGTTCCACCGGAGAGGTACTGGGCCTGTCCCATTCCTACGGCGAGGCCTTCTACAAGGCTCAGGAGGCTGCCCAGGCCAAGCTGCCGCTGGAGGGCACCGTGCTGATCTCCGTTAACCGCAAGGACAAGGCAGAGGTGGTGGACGTCGCCAGAAGCTTTGCCGGGGATGGGTTCAAGATCGTTGCTACCGGCGCCACGTATGACCTGATCCACGAAGCCGGCATCCCGGCGGAGAAGGTCAAAAAGCTCTATGAGGGCCGTCCCAATATCCTGGATCTGATTACCAATGGGAAAATCCAGCTGATCGTCAACTCTCCTGTGGGCAAGGACAGCGTACACGACGACAGCTACCTGCGCAAGGCAGCCATCAAGGCCAAAATACCGTATATGACCACAATTGCCGCAGCCAAGGCTACGGCAAGCGGAATCCACTATGTAAAGACACATCAGCAGGAGGAGGTAAAATCCCTCCAGACACTGCACAGTGAAATCTGCGATAAATAAAAAAGCAGCAGAGCTCTGCCGGAAGGCGGGGCTCTTTTTTTCGTTGGTTTCTCGGGCAAATCATGCTATAATGGGACAAATATAAGTGCGGGAGGCAGGCATGGACAGCATAAAACGAATGAGCGAGCAGAGATTTTTGGATCATATCTATGACGGATACCAGGCGGGCCTGCGCTTCTGCTTTGTGCTGGGCGCCGGCGCCTCCCGTACCTCCGGTATACGGACCGGCGAGCAGCTTATGGCTGAATGGCGGGATTATCTGGTTTCCAGAGGCGGCGGCTATATCGACGAGTGCGCCCGGGATATCGGACTGCCCCGCAAGGAATATGCCGATATTTTTGCAGCTGACTATACCCAGAAAAATGAGGACTATTTTACCCTGTTTGACCTGCGCTTTGCCGGACAGCCGGCTGCTGCCTTTGCCTTCCTGGAAAAGGAAATGGCCGGAAAGTATCCGAGCTACGGCTATTTTCCCCTGGCCATGATGCTGGCCAACACGGAGAACCGGCTGGTCATCACAACCAATTTTGACTCCCTGATCGAGGATTCCCTGTTCATCTACAACATGCAACATCCGCTGGTAGTCGGACACGAGAGCCTTGCCTCCTACATCAGCAACGACTCCCGCCGTCCGGTGATCGCTAAAATCCACCGCGACCTGCTGTTCCGCCCCATGAATCGGAAGCAGGACATGCTTAAGCTGGCGGACGAGTGGAAACAGCCCCTCAGCAACGCCCTGTCCAAATATATTCCCATTGTCATCGGCTACGCGGGAGGAGATCAGACCTTCATGTCGCTTTTAGAGGAGATCCGCCTAAACGGCATTTTCTGGTGCAGCCTGGGCGGTACGCCATCCGAACGGATCAGCCGGGTAGTCCGCCGGAATAACGGCTATCTGGTTACGATTTCGGGATTTGACGAGCTTTTGTTTCAGATCGGGGAGCGCTTTCACTCGGAAGCCAGGTTCAACGATCCCTGCCAGTATATGCGCGAGGTGACGGAGAAGCGCTGCAGCCTGTATCTGGACAGCTTTGAACGGATACGCAGCAAATACACTGCCCGGAAAAATGAGGATGGAGAGCCTTCGCCCCCCAGAAACCAGGAGGGCATCGCCGATATGCTGAATGCCTTTGAGCAGTTTGACAAACGCCAAAACCGGGTTCCTCCGCTGAATCCAGAGCTGCTAAAAAAGCTGAGTCTGGCCCAGCTGAGCCTGGCTGTGGGCGAAACGGAGAAAGCCCTCGGCCTGTGCGGCGAAGCCATTGCCCTGGCTCCGGAGGAGAGCATAGGCTATGATCTGCGCAGCACGGTATATCACCGGATGAAACGGTACAAGGAGGCCCTGGCAGACGCCGATCAGGCTGTCCGTCTCTCTCCGGATACCGCCTGCTATCTCTACAGCCGCGGATTGACCCTCCATGAGATGAAACAGTATGGCGCGGCCCTTGAGGATAAAACGGCTGCTGTCCGGCTTTCCCCGGATAATGCGCAGTATCATTACAGCCGCGGGATTACCCTGCATAAGCTGAAGCGTTATGAAGAGGCCCTTGAGGAGAAAACCACAGCAATCATGCTGAAGCCGGAAAATGCCCGGTATTACAACAGCCGCGGCATCACCTACCATCGGATTCACGAATACGAAAAGGCGCTGGAGGATAAGCAGAAGGCCGTTGCGCTGGAGCCGGATAATGCACGCTACCTCAACAACCTTGGGGCAACTCTGCATGAGCTGGCGCGGTATGACGAGGCCCTTGCTGCAAAGAAGAAGGCGACTACCCTGGAACCCAATAATGCCCGCTATCTCCACAGCCTGGCGCTTACGCTGTATCAGCTGCAACGCTATGCAGACGCCCTGACAGATACGAACCAGGCGATTGCACTGGAGCCCAACACCCCATTGTTTTATGAGACCCGCAGCTCCATTTTGCAGACTCTTGGTCAGAATGACGAGGCGGAGCGGGACAAGACGGCGGCCGCCCGGCTCCGTTCTGCACCTGACCGCCGGATAACAAACGGATATACTACTGACGTAAATTACTAAAGAGAGGATACATCTATAATGCTGACCCCACACACCTTCCTTATCGTCTGCCCTCTTTTGTTTCTTGCCGGCTTTGTGGATGCCATCGGCGGAGGCGGCGGGCTGATCTCTCTGCCGGCCTACCTGATTGCCGGTCTCCCGGTTCATCAGGCCATTGCCACCAACAAGCTTTCTTCCTGCTGCGGTACCGCGCTGGCCACCTTCCGCTTTATCAAAAACGGGCTGGTCAACCTCCGTCTGGCCATTCCGGCCGTGATTTGTGCGGCTGCAGGCTCATCCATCGGGGCTAATCTTTCCCTGATGGTGGATGAGGCAGTTATGCGCTATATTCTGTTCATCGTCCTGCCCGTTTCCGCCTTCATCGTGCTGAACAAACATATCTTCCACGATAATGCAGGAGATGGGGTTCGGTTAAACCGGCGTACCTACCTGACCGCCGGAATCTCCGCCTTCATCATCGGCGCTTATGACGGCTTTTATGGCCCCGGAACGGGAACCTTTTTGATCATTGCCTTTACCGTGTTCGCAAAAATGAGCATCCGCACCGCGAATGCCCAGGCAAAGGTAATCAATCTGACCACCAACGTCACCTCCCTGGCTGTATTCCTGATGAGCGGGCAGGTGGTCTTGCTTCTTGGTCTGGCCGCCGCCGTCTGCAATATGATCGGAGGCTACCTCGGCGCAGGGCTGGTAATGTCTCAGGGGACGAAGATTGTAAAACCTATCATTCTGTTTGTTCTGTTTCTGCTCTTACTGAAGATCCTGGGAATCGTTTAAACGGGAGCTGCTTCGGCCGGGGATATTCCCCGGCCATTTCCTTTATTGCAATGGCCTCCAGAAAATCCCCAGCCTTTCCATCCGCTCTGCGAACCCCCGCAGCTCCCATCGCTTCCCGCCAATTTCCGCCTGATATTCGTCCACATAGCGGCAAATCTCATATTGCTTATCTCCATTTCCGTACCACAGCTCAAGCATCCCGCCATCCGGAATACGAAACAGCTGCTCTCCACGGCTATCCACAAAATAAATCCATCTTTCCCCGCCGTCCATCCCGACTCCCCCTGTTTTCCCTATACATCGATTAGTTTATTCCTATTATGCACATCCTAACGATATGCCTTGCTTATCGAGTTCTCTTTAAGAGATAATAGTCTTTCCGGCGGAATCGCTGAACCGGCGCAAGATCAGCGAGATTGAAAATTCCCTTTCCCGGTTTTCCACAAATGAACTGCAGATTATTCTGGATTTGATTCACTCGCTGCAGAGAAATTTAGAAGGGGAGTAATATACCCAGGACGACCGGGTATTGTCCGTGGGCAGAATCTGCCCCGGCGAGGCGCGGGTATAACCCAGGCACACGGCGTCCCACGGAGGATTCTGTATTTGGAGAAAACAAAGGGCAGTCTCCCGGGATATGGAAAAAGCCCGGCCTTCGCCTCCCATTTTACTGGTAAGCAAAGGCCGGGCTGTATTAAGGAGAGGGTGTATAATGTCTATCCGTGCCTATTCTGCATAAAAGGAGTCAAGATATTTCTGGTAGATCTCCAATGCTTCGCTGAGTCCGTAAGCCTCAAGATCATCCTTGAAGTCTTCCCACTGCTCGTCGGTCACGCCGTTCATTACCCAGTCGGATTTTGCAGCGTTGATGGTTTTTGTAATATCATCCTGCACATCTGCCAGATCCTCGGTATCTTCCTGGCTCATGAATACGTTGGGATATACGTACTGCGTGTTCATATCCGGTGTATAGTACTCCTCGATCCAATCCAGACGATACTGAGCGTCGTCCGGACAGGTTACATATACATCATAGTAGTCGTCCAGCACTGCCAGCGGTCCGCCTACAAACTCTGCTTCACGTACTTCGATCGGAGATGCGTCGCCCAGAGGAGCATGCTTCAGCATCGGCTCTCCGTCTGCATTTTCACTGAGCTCAAAGATATCATAATCATCCTCTTCGCCGTAGGTACCCCAATTGTTCTGCGGTGACTGGAAGGGATCATACATCAGGTCAAGCCACTGGCACACAAGCTCCGGATCCTCCGCAACAGCCGTCACCACGCAGCGTCCGCGCTCAAAGCCTCCGGTGAAGGAGCCGTTCTGCGGCGTAACATTTTTCGTATCGGCAGTCAATGCAGGAAGGACTGTCCAGTCTGCAAGATTATCGATGTTGGCAATATCCCAGGACATGCATACGCCATAGCGTCCGGATTTACCCTTGGATACGTAGGTGGACCAGTCCTGTGTAAATGCTTCCGGATCGATGAGCCCCTCCGCATACAGCTCATGCATCCAGGCCAGGCCATCCTTGAAGCCCTCCTGCGTTGCCGTACAAATTACTTCCAGATCGTCTGTAACCGCAATATGTCTGCCGGTATCCGGATCTCCATAGCCCTCGCCAAAGCCGTTGATCAGCAGGCAGGGATCCTGGTCATTCATAATGAAGGACATAGGGATAATGCTTCCTTCAATGCCAAACTCGCTCTGAAGCTTATCCGCATTGTCACGGAACGCAATCAATACATCCTTAAATTCATCCACAGTTGTGGGAATTTCCAGTCCGAGGAAATCCAACCACTTTTTATTTATATAGGTCATGTTATTGCCTACTGTCTGAATCGCAGTCTTTCCGGAACCGAGCTGCTCAATCCAGGGCAGCGCCCAGATATGTCCATCCACATCCGTACACATAGTCCTATATTCCGGGTACTTCTCAAATACAGCGCTGAGGTTCGGCATACAGCTGTCAATATAATCCTCCAGCGGAATAATTACCTCCTGATCGGCATATCTCAGCAGGTCGCTGTCACTGAATCCTGCTGAAAATACGAAATCCGTCAGTTCACTGATGTTTGCCATATTCAGCGCAATCTTGTCCGCCCACTGGTCAGACTGAATAGCCGTCCACTGGATTTCCACGTTTGTCTTATCCTGCAGTCTCTTAAATATCGTACGCTTATTGGGATCAGACTCTGTATTTGCCGGGTAGCTGATCATACCGGTAAGTGTGGCGGTCTCCGCCAGCGGAAATACGGAGCTCTCTTCTGCCATCCCTGTAATGGAAAGAGAAGCTGCCATCCCTGCTGCCAATACGCCGGCGGTCAAAGCGTTAAATAATCTCTTGTTTCTGTTCATAAGTAAAATCTCCTTTCTTAAATTAAAAGTGTTTGATTTATTTTTACCGTACCTGTTTCGGATCCGGTAATTTACATATTCTCCACGCCTTACCCCTTGACGGAACCTGCCATAATCCCGCTGTCAAAGTATTTCTGGAAGAAGGGGTACATTACCAGCAGCGGCAGGCTCGAAATAATGATTGTGGCATATTTCAGCAGCTCCGCCAGCTTAGCCCGCTCCGCGGTACTTTGCATATCGGCGATCATCCCCGCCTCTGGCTGGTTCTGAATCAGGATTGACCTGAGCACCAGCTGCAGAGGCTGCTTGGAGGCATCGTTCAGGTAAATCATCGCGTCAAAGTAGCTGTTCCACATCGCCACAAACTGCCAGAGAGCCAGCACCGCGATTACCGGCGTACACACCGGAAGCAGAATCTTGAAGAAAAAGAGAATCTCGCTTGCTCCGTCCACACTGGCCGCCTCTTTCAGCTCACTGGGTATCCCCTGATAATAGGTTCTGGCAATAATCATATTCCAGACGCTGAACGCGCCCGGAAGAATTACCGCCCACATACTGTTCAGCAGTCCCAGCTTGCTGATCAGCAAATAAGTCGGAATCAAACCGCCGCCAAAAAACATCGTGATCATAAAAATGATATTGAAAAATCCTCTTCCCTTAAAATCCGGCCTGGACATAGGATATGCCGCAAGCAGGGTAACTCCCACAGAAACGATTGTAAAGACAACCGAGTATATCACCGCGTTTATAAATCCCACCCAGATCTGCGAATTTGACATCACGCGCTCATACGCGGTCAGTGTCCATTTACTCACATCAAAGGTAATACCCTTGTTCTGCAATACAATCGGGTCCATGAAGGATGCCACCACAATATAAATCATCGGAATCAGGATCGCCAGCACGAAAAGCCCCAGCAGAACGTAGCCCGCTATCAGCAGCGCCTTGTCCTGAAAAGAATATCTGGCAAATCTGCTTTTCTTTTTCATCGCACACACCTCCTATAGCCCCTTGCCGTCGTTCATCTTTGCTACCACCTTGTTGACAACAATCAGAAGTATGACATTAATGAACGTATTGAACAAACCTACCGCCGTAGAAAAGCTGTAATCTCCGTCGATCAGACCTTTCTTATATACATAGGTTGCAATAATCTCGGAGGTTTTCAAGTTCAGGTCTGTCTGCAGGGCATATGCCTTTTCGAAACCGATACTCATAATATTTCCTGCCTGAAGAATGAACTGGATCACTACCATGTCCTTGATGGCCGGCCACTCCACAGCCTTGATCTGCTGGAATATATTGGCTCCATCAATGACCGCCGCCTCTTTCAGATCCTGGCTGGCGTTGGACAGGGATGCCGTATACATGATGGAGGCCCATCCTGCTCCCTGCCAGATACCGCTTATTATGTAAATTGACCGGAACGCCTCCGGCATGGTCATAAAGTTTATCTGGGTTCCCAGCAGCATATTTACAGGACCGGTAACAGAAAGAAAAATCCTGACCATACCGCAAAGCACGATGACCGATACAAAGTTCGGCATATACAGTACCAGCTGAACCTTCTTTTTGATCCCCTTGCTCTCGATCCGGTTCAGCAGAAATGCCAGCAGAATCGGTATGGGAAATCCCCAAAGCAAACCGTATATGCTCAGTTTCAGCGTGTTAATCAGGTATGACATAAAATCCGGTGAACTAAGGAAGCGTTCAAAATATTTAAATCCCACCCATCTGCTCCCCAGAATACCCTTGATCGGATTGTACTTCTGGAACGCGATCAGGATGCCTCCCATCGGTGCATACTTGAAAATCAACGTCAAGGCCAGCGCCGGCAGTAAAAACAGCACGTACAGCTGCCAATGCTGCCGTACATATACCAGGGTATTGTGCAGTCTTCCCTTGTTTCTCTTTTGTCCCCCCGCAGGGATAGCTTCAGTTTTTGTTTTCATGTGCTCCTCCTCTCATCCTCCAACATTTTTACATATGCACACTTCTTTCTCTTGGTTCATTTGTGCATATACAAAAACCTGTTTTGTTTTCTGTACCTTGATTATAGCTCTGGGTTATGCATTTGTCAATGTGTATTTTACATTTTTTGCACAACAATTTTTACATTTTTGGATTTACTCCCAGTATAATGCCGAAACATAAAAAATTATCCGCCAAAAATCAAGGGTTATATGTCCAATATTTCCGGACAATCCATAAAAAAATGGTGCTTTTTTCAATTCGTCTGTTTTTACATTTGACAAACCAGTATAACCACACTATAATAAATGGTAATATAACTACCGAATTTCTATTGCAATTGTGCAAAGGAGGATATTATGGCCGGAAGAGTCACCATACAGGATATCGCTGATGCTCTTGGCGTTTCCAGAAACACCGTATCCAAAGCAATCAACAACACGGGAATCCTGGCAGATTCCACTAGAGAAAAAATTCTGCAGAAGGCAGTGGAAATGGGGTATAAACAATTCTCCTACCTATCTCTTGCAGGAAAGCAGCAGGAGCCCGCTTTGCCGCAGGCGGTTATCACGGCTCCCCTCATCACCTCGGAGATTGTTTCGCCACCCAAACCCGGCGGCGCCATCGCTTTATTCTCCACCATGTTTTTGGGAGCGTCACATTTTTCCTCTACCATGCTTGACAAGGTGCAAAATGAGCTTTCCACGCTGGGATACGGACTCATCATGCACCGGGTCACACCGGAGAACCAAAAAAGCATGACTCTGCCTAATTCTTTTAATAAGGAAGCAACGGATGCCATCATCTGCTTTGAAATGTTCAATCCCGCTTACAGCGATATGATCTGTGAGCTTGGACTTCCCGTTCTGTTTGTGGACTCCCCCGCAAGCATGTGCAGCAGCACCTTAAAGGCTGACCGTCTGCTTATGGACAATCGTTCTAATATTTACGCCTTCGTAAATGAAATGGCCCACCGGGGTAAAAAGAAGATCGGGTTTATCGGGAATTTTCTTCACTGTATGTCCTTTTTCGAGCGTTACATGGCCCTGCGGGAAGCGCTGGTTATGCTGAGCATTCCTTTCTCTGACCGATACTGTATTCTCGGAAAGCCTGACTGTGAAAATCCCTCCTACGAGGATTACCGGACTTATCTTTCAAAGCAGCTTAAGGCTATGGATGAGCTGCCAGACGTATTCATCTGCGCCAACGATTTTGTGGCTGTGGATACCCTTCAGGCGCTGCGCAGCCTGGGTATTTCGGTTCCCGGCGATGTATATCTGTGCGGCTTTGACGATTCTCCGGAATCCCGCATTATCACGCCGCCCCTTACCACTATTCATATCCACAGCCAGATTATGGGATTTTCGGCAGTCCACCTGCTCATCTCCCGCATCAGGAACCCGGAGCTGAATTACCGTACAATTTATACCGAAACCTCTCTGATCTACAGAGAATCCACCGGAGATTAAGGGCGGATACTGTTCACGCTGCTCGCAGCAACCTTTGCAGAACCATTCAACATTCGCTTTGCGAACGGGAGAACCGGCTCCGCGTCGCAGTGAATCGTTGAGTCCGGCCTGAACGGTAACTAATTACCAACTACACAAGGAGGATATTTCCATGCAAAACATGTTGAGCCCTGATAACCGTGTCATGATGTTTATCACCAAAATTGTAAATAGCGTTTATCTGAATATACTTTGGTTTATCTGCTGTATTCCTATTGTCACAATCGGCGCCTCCACCACCGCCCTCTTTTATGTGACCCTGAAAATGGTCAAAAATGAAGAGGGCAGTATCGGCAGGCAGTTCTTTTCGGCCTTTCGGGCAAATTTCCGACAGTCCACCAAGGTCTGGCTGATTATGCTGGCATTGGGAATCGTACTGGCCATCGATGGCTACATTTTTTATCACATGCGGTATACAAACGTGCTCTGGACCGTCGGCACCGCTGTATTTATTGTTGCAGTAGCCGCCTACGCCATCGTCGCCATGTATATTTTTCCTTTGATGGCGCGTTTTGAAAACACGATCCGGGCAATGTTTAAAAATTCGATCATGATTGGCATGCGTTTTCTTCTCTGTACGGCTCTGATGGCTGTGATTTACTTCATGATGGCCGTAGTTGTCATCAATATATTTACTCCGGCCATTATTTTCGGAGAAGGCTTCTGCGCCTTCCTGTGTTCCTATCTGCTCTCCAACATTCTGGCCCAGTGCGAGTCACACGAAGCCACTTCCGAACAGGAATGAGGCGATATCATGAAAAAATGGGCGAAAAAAAATATGCCCCCTTTCAGCACGCTGAAGGGGAAGGCAAAAATACAGTATATATGGGACTATTATAAGGTAGAGCTTGCCGTCATCTGCATCCTTTTGTACATTGCAGGATACAGCATTTATGGGCATATTACCCACAAGGACACCGTCCTGTACACCGGGCTTGTCAATGTAGTGCCCGGGGAGGCCCTCACCAGACAGCTTTCGGAGAATTTTCTTGCCTATATGGATATCGATACCTCGAAAAACAGCTTTATGCTCTACAGCGGATGGTTTCTCACCGATGATTCCTCAAGCGAATACTACCAGTACGCCTACGCTTCCAAAATGAAGGTGCTCGCCTCCATCGACGCGCAGCAGCTGGATGTGGTGCTTATGAATCGGGAAGCCTTCGACGCTTTTGCCCAGAATGGCTTTCTGTACGATCTGGACGAGTTTCTCTTATCCTCCCCTGATTTACGGAAGGCCGCTGAACCTTATCTGGAAAGCAACATCGAAATCCTGGAGGACAATGCCCAGGAGCTTACTTATGACCCTTCCCTGGAATACGTCTCCCAAACCCGGGAATACCCCATGGCCGTCAACCTTTCTCAGACCGGTCTGGTCGGCAGCGCCGGTTTTGGAGAGGATGTGTACCTGGGAATTATCGCAAATACGCCCCGCGAAGAAATGGCCGCCAAATATCTGCGTTATCTCCTTTCCTGATTATGCAGGGAGGGCCTGCAGGACGCATGCAGATAAATATCCGAAAAGCCAGGCATACGGAAACAGGGGAACCTGCCATGACATTTATGGCAGGTTCCCCTGTTTTCAGACGGTTTTAACCCTTTCTTATCTTAGATCATATTTTATAATGTCCATTCTGGCCTTTCCATCTGCAAAGAAGGAAATCCCCTCGGCAGCCATATCTGTATAGAGAGTTGCCGTCATCACCTGAATGCCGTCATTGACGAACACCTCAACGCTGCACCGGTCCAAAATCACTCTCAGCTTCAGTTCTCCACGCTCGCCGCCTTCCACCTTGCACCGGCGCTGGTGGATAATCGCCCTTCTTGAACCTGAGAATTTCCGGTCTACCTTCAAAATTGCCTCGTGGGGACGGAAGCTCAAGGCGGTGTGATATACTTCATTCTGGGCAAAGCGGACTGCAAACTTTCTGTACATATCCTCCGTGGAATCCGGCCGCAGTGTAATCTCCATGTCCACCCGGCGTCCGCTGACTCCCTCCAGAC
>JAHZHG010000279.1:2933-4315 GCA_019420425.1 Clostridiales bacterium | reverse complement strand
GAAGGAGGTTGTCCAGGAGGAGCCTTCAGGGGCGGGTTTAGCGTAGGTGAAATCCGACGCTTACGGAAACTTAGGCGCGAAGGCTTTCCTGAGCGGCTTAGTTGGAGTTAGCGGCTAGTTCGCCGGAGCGTTGCCATCAGCGACGGATGGACAACCTCCTTCCCATAGCGGCGTCCGGGTATCCAATGTGTAAAATCCTATATTATGTGCCACACTTGCTGCCCCCAATTCCGGAATGTCTGAAAAATATACCTAATTTACTTACAAAACGGATACCGAAGCCTTCCCCTCAAGCCCTTCGGTATCCGTTTTTCATACGATTTATTCTATTCCCATCAGCTCGCAGAGCGTACGCACATATATCTGCCCCGCATTTACCACATCTTCGATGTCTACATTTTCATTCGGCGCATGTATTCCCCCGGTATTGCTCGGTCCGTACTGGATGGTCGGGATGCCCAGATACCGGTATTCCCGGGCATCGCTGCAGGCCCACTGCCATGCCGGATATACGGTGAAGCCCCAGACTTCCTCCGCGTTCTTTTTGAGCGCCTTTACCAGGGCCGTATCGTTCAGCGTAACGTTTGCCTCGCTGCTCCAGCGCAGCTCGTAGGATACGCCCTCCACTCCGCTGACGCGGATCATCTCCTGCACCGCTGCCTCGATCTCGTCATGGTCTGCGCCGTAGGGCAGGCGGCAGTCAATCGTAGCCTCGCAGTAGTCGGGAACCATGTTCGGGCGTCTGCCGCCCTGGATCAGGCCTACGTTTGCAGATACATGGCCGATGACCTCTCCGGCTCCCGGGATGCCGATTGCTTTTTCGGCCACCTGTTTGGAGGTTTCCAGCGCTTCCAGCAGGTAGTCGGGGAAATTGCCCTTGATCTTGGTCAGCAGGTCGATATGGGGCAGCACCTTGTTCAGCTTCAGGATTGCATTGTCGCCTTTATAATTACCCAGGCTGCCGTGGGCGGATTCCCCAACAGCCTTCAGTACCACATGCAGTCCGCCCTTCTGTCCGGATTCAATCGTCCAGTTTGAGGTAGGCTCGGCGATCATTACCGCGTCGGCGTCCTTCGCATAGCCCTGGCTGCACAGCCACTTGGTCCCGTACTGGCTGCCGCTCTCCTCATCGGACACGATATGCAGGCGGATATTGCCCTTCAGCTCTGCTCCGGAGTCCTTGAGTATCCGCACGGCGTAAAGCAGGCAGGCCACGCCGGCCTTCATATCGGAGGCTCCCCGCCCCAGAATCTGCGTATCCGTGATTTCTCCCCCAAAGGGATCCCAGCTCCACTGATCCCGGTTTCCGGCAGGCACCACATCCACATGCCCGTTCAGAATCACACTGAAGCCCTCGTCAGAACCGATTTTCGCCAGGATAT
>JAHZHG010000279.1:0-2923 GCA_019420425.1 Clostridiales bacterium | reverse complement strand
ACCTCCTCATACGGGATTCCCGCCTCCTGCAGGAAGCGTTCCACAAAGTCTACAACCTCCCGCTGCGTCCCCGTAGGATTTTCGCTGGGGATTTTAATCAGGTCGGAGGCCAGCTGCACCAGCTCGCCGCTTCGCTCCCTGGCCAGCTTCCCTATTTCTTCTCTGGTAACCTTACTCATGATCTTTACCCTCACCTTCCTGCGGATTTACTTCTTCTGGCCAAAAATAAAGAACCGGGTGCGGTTTGCCCTGTCCCCTGCATGCAGCAGCCATTTTTTAAAGTTGCCTTCCTCGTAGTATTCCGGAAGCCGGTACCGGCAGTCCTCAGCCAGCACCTGCATGGTCGTATGCAGGATGCATCCGTTGACCGTAACCTTTTCCCGTCTTCCCGGGATATCGTATTTTCCCGGAACCAGCGATGGATCCAGCACGCGGATATGCTCTCCGTCCTCGTCAATACCGATCACGGTAACAAAATGCCCGCCATGGGAGAAAACGCCCACATAGTCCTCCTCTGTCCGGTCGCCGGCCGCACAGGCAACAGCCATATATCCCTTCTTCAGATAGCTGCGCACCAGCTCGGCATCGTCCGTCATCACCAGATCCAGATCAAAGCGCTCGGCGACGTAGGGCGCCAGCCGCTCCATATTCGTGCCCGGGCTGTGATTTGCGTTGACATTGATGGACAGCTCAAGACTGTCAATCACCGGAAACTCCTCTCCGGTCAGATTTTCCACCACCATACTGGCCGCACACACGCCGCAGCCGGCATCCTTCAGTGATGTATTCCCTCTGCCCAGCTCCGGCATGTCCGTCAGCGTGGGGTAGGGTACGTGGGGATAATTCGTCTGATTGTAATACCTCATTTTTCTCTCCTTCTCCGTCAGTTCTCCCGGTATTTCTCCAGTATTTCCAGCATTTCTTCCTTTGTATATGCCGAAAGCCTGATTTTCTCGGAATTGATATAAATGGTCGGAACCCCGGTTATCTTCAGCACATCCCGGGAATAGGCCGCCGCCTCCTGCTCCTTTAGGGTATATGTGCCTTCCCGCAGAGCCTTTGCGAACTCCTCCTGGTCCAGACCGCAGCGTCCGGCCAGAGCGGCCAGTACCTGAATATCCCCGATATCCTGCTCGGCCTCAAAATAGGCGCGGTACACCAGATCGCTGTACTGATCGCCGCAGCCCCGCTCCCTGGCAAAGTGCCAGCCCTCAAAAGCCAGCCTGGTATACGGCCGGGGAATCACCTTTGGCGGAAACTTCATCTCCAGTCCGAGACGCCTGGACGGTTCAATCAGTATCTGATATCTGGACTTTCTGCTCTCGTCGTGATAGGTGTCCACCCGCGGCTCCGGCTCAACCGCCAGCTCGTGGGGCTGGGTACGGATCACGGCGGAAATCCCGCTCTCCTCCAGGGCCTGCCGCAGCGCCTCCTTTTCCACCAGGCAATAGGGGCAGACATAGTCCGTAACAAACAATATATCCAACATAGGAAACCTCCTGTATCACTTTCTTACGGGCAGCGCAGCCCGTGCGCAGACCTGCAGAAATGATTATTCTGCCCTTCACTGATATAATACACAGGCCACCTTATGCTGGGAACGGACATCCTTCAGCTCCGGCACACGGGCTTTGCACTCTTCTTTACTATACGGGCACCGGTTGCAGAACGGGCATCCCGGTGGCAGGTTTAAGGGGCTGGGAATCTCTCCCTGGAGGGCGATCTCCTCCTTCACCTCAAAGGGGCTGCTGGGCGGAATCGCGGAAAACAGGGCCTTGGTGTAGGGATGCAGCGGATTTGCATAAATCTCCTCGGAATCGCCGATCTCTACGATTCTTCCCAGATACATGATAATGATCCGGTCACTGATGTACTTCACCACGCTCAGGTCGTGGGAAATGAAAATATAAGTCAGCCCCAGCTCATCCTTCAGCTTTTTCAGCAGGTTCAGCACCTGCGCCTGGACGGAAACGTCCAGTGCGGAAACCGGCTCGTCGCAGACCAGCAGCTTTACGTTCATGGACAGCGCCCGGGCAATGTTGATTCGCTGGCGCTGTCCTCCGGAAAATTCGTGGGGGTAGCGCATCGCATGATAGTAGTCCAGACCGACCATTTTCAGCAGCTCCTGCACCCGCTTTTCCCGCTCCTGGGGCGTGCCGATGTTGTGAATCTTCATCGGCTCCTCGATCAGCGCGCCGGTGGTCATTCGCGGATCCAGGGAAGAATACGGATCCTGGAAAATAATATTCAGTTCCTTGCGCAGCGCGTTCATGGCCGGGCGGTCCAGGCCGATCAGGGACTTTCCATTATACAGCACGTCCCCGCTGGTCGGTTCAATCAACCGGAGAAGGCTCTTGCCCAGGGTGGATTTTCCGCAGCCGGACTCTCCGATAACGCCGATGGTCTCGCCACGGCGCACCTCAAAGGAAACATCGTTCACTGCGTTTAAAAATGACGGTTTGCCAAACAGCTTGGGGCTTTTTACCTTGAAGGTCTTTGTCAGATGGTCAACCTTCAGAATTATATCTTTCTCACTCATCCAGCTTGCCTCCTATCTCTTCCAGTTCTTCTTTACTAAAGTGGCAAGCCACAAAATGATTCGGTGCGACTTCTCTCATTTCCGGAGATTTTTTCATGCAGATCTCCTGACAGTATTTGCAGCGGTTGTGGAAATTGCAGCTGCCTCCGGTCAGCTTCAGATCCGGAGGGGTACCCGGGATTGACGCCAGGGGAACATCCGACCGGTCAGTGATCTTCGGCATGGAACGCAGCAATCCCCAGGTATAGGGATGCCGGGAATCCTGGTACAGGGTCTTTACGTCCGTGTATTCAACTGTTTTTCCCGCATACATTACCATAACCATGTCGCACATTTTCCATACGACGCCCAGGTTGTGGGTAACGAGAATAATCGAGGTGTTCA
>JAHZHG010000278.1:3780-4318 GCA_019420425.1 Clostridiales bacterium | reverse complement strand
TAAAGCAGGTGGTGCATGTATTCAGGAGTGATTATCTCTGGTATGATCCGACCCCGTACATGCAGGGGATTACCGCGCTGCCGGTGATGGTGGATCCGGCCGATTACCGGGTGTATGCGGTGGAAACGGAGGGAATTTTACCGGGATAGCCAAGGGCAGGTCTTGACTTTTGGCATAAGGCATGGTATGTTTTAAATAATTATACGACTGACGGAAGTGGAATTGACCACAGGGAGTATAAGGAGGCCGACCGTCTGGGCAAGTGTTGTCTGGATGCGTGTTGGTCTTTTTTTGTGCATAAGTCCTTTTTAATTTTGAAAAAAACCGCAAAAGGAGAGAAAAATGGAACGGATATCTTTGGAAAAGGAACTGAGAGAAAACAGCTATCCCGGAAGAGGAATTGTAATCGGACGTTCAGCGGACGGAACAAAAGCAGTTGCTGCGTACTTTATCATGGGCAGAAGCGAAAACAGCCGCAACCGGATTTTTGTGGAGGACGGAGACGGCATCCGTACACAGGCCTATGACCCTTCCAAGC
>JAHZHG010000278.1:355-3770 GCA_019420425.1 Clostridiales bacterium | reverse complement strand
GTCAGAGTACTGGGGAACAAGACGATTGTCACCAACGGGGATCAGACGGATACCATTTATGCGGGTATGGATAAGCAGCTGACCTTTGAACAGTCTCTGCGCAGCCGCGAGTTTGAACCGGACGGCCCCAACTACACTCCGCGTATTTCCGGCATTCTGCACATCGAACAGGGAAAATACAGCTATGCCATGTCAATCTTAAAGAGCAACAACGGCGATCCGTCCGCCTGCAACCGCTATACCTTTGCCTACGAAAACTGTGTTGCCGGAGAAGGCCGCTTTATTCATACCTATAAATGTGACGGAAATCCGCTGCCCAGCTTTGAGGGAGAGCCGAAGCTGGTGGAGATTCCGGACGATATGGACGCGTTTGCTTCCATGCTCTGGGAGAGCTTAAACGAGGAAAACAAGGTTTCCCTCTTTGTGCGGTATATCGATATTGCCACCGGAGAAACAAAGTCCACAATCATCAACAAAAACAAATAAGGAGTGTGCAAAAATGAATGAACTGTCATTAAAATATGGCTGCAATCCCAATCAGAAGCCTTCCCGGATTTATATGGCGGACGGCTCAGAGCTGCCGATCACCGTACTTTCCGGCAGACCAGGCTATATCAATTTTCTGGATGCCTTTAACGGCTGGCAGCTGGTAAAGGAGTTAAAGGAGGCCACGGGCCTTCCGGCAGCCACTTCCTTTAAACATGTATCTCCCGCCGGAGCGGCGGTGGGCCTGCCTCTGACAGAGACCCTGGCAAAGATTTACTGGGTGGACGACCTGGGCGAGCTGTCCCCGCTGGCGTGTGCCTATGCGCGGGCGCGCGGCGCCGACCGTATGTCCTCCTTCGGCGACTTTATTGCCCTTTCCGACGTGTGCGACAGGGATACGGCTATGCTAATCAAACGTGAGGTCTCCGACGGCGTGATTGCTCCGGGCTATACCGAAGAAGCCCTGGAAATTCTGAAGCAGAAAAAGAAGGGCAATTATAACGTAATCCAGATCGACCCCGAATACCGTCCGGCTCCCCTGGAGCACAAGCAGGTTTACGGGGTAACCTTTGAGCAGGGCCGTCAGGAATTGCCGATTGATGACGCACTGCTGTCCAATATTGTGACGGAAAACAAGGAGCTTTCCAAGGAGGCCATTTCTGATCTGAAAATTGCGCTGATTACCCTGAAATATACACAGTCCAATTCGGTCTGCTACGTAAAGGGCGGACAGGCTATCGGTATCGGCGCCGGGCAGCAGTCCAGAGTGCATTGTACCCGTCTGGCCGGCCAGAAGGCGGACAACTGGTTCCTGCGTCAGTGCCCGAAGGTGCTGGCTCTGCCGTTTAAGGATACGATTACCCGCGCGGAACGGGACAATGCCATTGACGTTTATATCGGCAATGAGTACATGGATGTTCTGGCAGACGGCTCCTGGGAAAAGGTATTTACCGAAAAACCGGAGGTATTTACGGCAGAAGAAAAACGGGCATGGCTGGATCAGATGGATGAAGTGACCCTCGGCTCCGATGCGTTTTTCCCGTTCAGCGATAACATTGAGCGCGCGCATAAGAGCGGAGTAAGGTATATCGCACAGCCGGGCGGCTCAGTCCGCGATGAGGATGTGATTGCAACCTGTAACAAATACGGAATGGCTATGGCTTTTACTGGTATACGCCTGTTTCATCATTAATGACCAGAGGATAAGCGTGAAATGAAGTACTTAAATACCAGATATACGCTGATGCAGGCCAGCTACTGGGGGGTATTCGGTGCGCTGAGCGGCTATGCGGCGCTGTATCTGGACAGTAAGGGATTTACTGCGGGGCAGACCGGAATTTTGATGGCAATTGCCAGTATAATTGCGGCTGCTTTGCAGCCGGCCATTGCGGCAAAGGCGGACCGCGGAGGAAAAATCGGCCTGAAGGAGCTGACGATCTCTCTTGCGGTAATTACTGCCCTGGGTTCGCTGCTTTTGTGCTTTACGGGGATGGATTTCTGGATTGTAGCCGTACTGTTTTGTATTGCACTGCTGTCCAGCCAGATCCTTCAGCCGCTGGTGAATTCCGTCAGTATGTATTATCTGAACCGGGGAGAAAAGATAAATTTTGGCCTGGCCCGGGGAATCGGCTCAGTGGCGTATGCCGGGGTGTCCTATATAATCGGCACGCTGTCGGGAAAGGTCGGCGGGATAGTCGTGCCGGCGACGGCGGCTGTGCTTTGCGTGGCTTTTCTGGCAATGGCGTTTAGCTTTCGGATAGAGAAGCAGCCCGTGGGCGCCGGAAAGAAAGCAGTCCGGAAGCAGGGAGGATTTCTTTCGCTGCTGCTTCAGAATAAAGGCTTTGCCATGGTTCTGCTGGGAATCATTTTTATGTTTGTCTATCATTTTATGACAAATACCTATATGTTTCAGATGATGGAGGCGGTGGACGGCGACAGTCAGAACATGGGAACCGCAATTTCCATAGCCGCGGTATGCGAGATTCCCATAATGGTTTTTTTCTCCCGGATTGCAGAACGGATTCCGGTAAAGAGGCTGCTGCGCATAACGGGAATCGGCTGGACGGTTAAAGCGGTGACGGTCTGCTTCTGCACCAGCGTAGCCGGTATATATGCCAATCAGGTGTTACAGATCGTGGCTTTTGGCCTTTATGTACCGGCATCGGTCTATTATGCCAATCAGACCATGAAAGAGTGCGACAAGGTAAAAGGCCAGGCGCTGGTGACGATGGCGTTTACGATTGGATCTGTTTTTGGCAATCTGCTGGGCGGAAAGCTGATCGACTTAAGCGGCGTGCAGCTGATGCTGAGTGTGGGGGCAGTGTGCGCGGCAATCGGCGCAGTACTGTTCTTTATCGGAACCTACGAACGAAAAACGACGGAATAGAAAGAATGAGCATCCGAAAGGGTGCTTTTTCTTTGCCAAAGTGCAGGCGAAAATGGCATCTAAATATAGAGAAATTTTATAAAAATAAAATTTTTATAAAATTGAGGTGGCTTAAAAAGGCGCTCTGTGCTATTATTTATTGGAACAAATCAACAGCAGCCAATGGTTAAAGCTGCCGATGGTTTGCTCTTGGAGGGAGCCATCTGAGAAAAGAGAAAATCAAAGAATGATAAAATGGAGAGAGCAGAGGAGGAAAGGCAATTGGCAGAAAAGTATCAATGCCGATGGTGCGGTGGAAATGTAATTCCTGATTCCGATGGAAAAACCGGTGTCTGCGAGTTTTGTGGAAAACGAATTGTATTTCCGAAAAGCGGTTACAAATTAATGAACCAGGCCAATACATTGCGTGCCCGGATGGAGTTTGAACAGGCAGAAGCCCTGTATCAGAGCCTTGCTCAGGCAAACCGGGAGGATCCCGAGGTCTGGTGGAACATTGTGCTGTGCAGATATGGTATCCTGTATGTACAGGAGGCGGACCGCAGG
>JAHZHG010000278.1:0-345 GCA_019420425.1 Clostridiales bacterium | reverse complement strand
ATGATTCCGTATCCGAACAGGAGGCATACAAGAAGGCGATTGCACTGGCTGATCCGCAGCAGCGAAAGATATATGAGGAAGAAGCGCGCACGATCCAGGACATTCAGGAACGTCTGCTTCAGGCAGCTGCGCGGGAAGAAAAATACGATATTTTCATCAGCTTTAAGGATAAAGACGCGGATGGAAAGCGGACGATAGACAGTGTTCTGGCCCAGGATATTTATGATGCGCTGACAGAAGAGGGCTATCGGGTGTTTTTTTCGCGAATTACGCTTCGCACAGCGGTAGGGCAGGAATTTGAACCGAAGATTTTTTCTGCTTTGCAGACCGCTTCCATGATGATTC
>JAHZHG010000277.1 GCA_019420425.1 Clostridiales bacterium | reverse complement strand
GGTATGGTACAGCAGTCCCGCAACTATGCAGGACTTCAGGCACTGATCGAAAAGCTGGAGGAGGAAGAGGACATTGCCATCGATATGCAGGTTATCCCGGACGATCAGTTCGACAATCTGCTGCAGATGAAGGTCAACTCCGGCGAGGCTCCGGACCTGATCGTCTATCAGTTCCCGCAGCTGTATTCCCAGGTAAACCCGGAGGAAAACTTTATGGCTCTGGACGACTGTGAGTGGCAGTCCAGGGTACAGGCTCCGGAGCTGGCTGAATATAACGGCAAGAGCTACGGGTTTGTATTTGAAGCCTCCAACGGCTTCCAGGCAATGGTTTACAACAAGACCGTATTTGAGGAGAATGGCATTGAGGTGCCCACCACCACGGATGAGCTGTATGCGGCGGCAGACAAGCTGAAAGAGGCCGGCGTTACCCCCTTCATCCTGGCGGCAGATAACTGGATTCCGCAGATCTGGATGACCTCCGGCTTTATGCGTGCCATCGGCGTAGAGGCTGACGTGCAGGATATGACCAAGAAGATTCTGTCCAATCAGGCCAAATTCAGCGATTACCCGATTCTGGGCGATGTGGTGGACGAGTATCTGAGCTTCTTCGAAAAGGGCTGGTTCAACGATGATTATCTGACTCTGGATTATGACGGAGCCCTGGAACGTCTGGCCAGCGGCGAGGCGGCTATGTTCATGGGCGCTACCGAAATCTTCAGCGCCATCAAGACCCAGTTCCCGGATACCGATCTGGGCATGTTCAACCCGGCATTCAAATATGATAACGGCGACGTGATTGCTGTCCTGCCCACCTCCGTAGGCATCGCAGTAAACAAGGATACCGAAAATTTCGAGACAATCCAGAAGGTATTTGACCTGTGGAGCACCCCGGAATACTGCGACCTGTACTTCGAGACCAAGCCGGGCGATCCCAACTTTGAGGGCGTAAACGGCCAGCGCGAGCAGATGGACGAGACGGTTCAGCAGATTTACGCAGACTACATTGACACAGGTAAGACCGTTACTGAGTTTGAGCAGAGCTTTAACGATGTACAGCCCCTGTTCTCCAGCACGCTGTGGCAGTATTTCCTGGAAGCACCGTATAAGGGAAATATGACCGGCGCAGAGGTGATGGATCGTTTCCAGGAGGATATTGATAAGTATCAGACAGAAAAGCAGGTAGAAGGCTGGAACTAATTCTCAGACTCACGGTTGTGGCCGGCGGCTCGTGGCAGCTGCCGGCTACAGCTTTATCAAGAGGTGACAAAATGCAAAAAAAATCGGTTTATCCCTATTGGGCGCTGCTGCCTGCGGTGATTATTTTTACGGTATTCACTGTCGTGCCGCTGATTGCCAGCCTGGTGTTCTCCTTTTCCGATTGGAACATCAGCCGTTTTTATACCCCGCAGTTCCGGGGGATTACCAACTATTTTACCCTGCTGAGTGATCCGGTGTTTCTGCACTCCCTGTGGAATACATTTCTGTTTGCCTTCTGCACCACGATCCTGAAAACAGCCGCAGGCCTGGCACTGGCCCTGCTTTTGGTCAGGAGGATTCCGGCGAACAATCTTCTGCGGACAGTTTTCTATGCGCCCTGCGTACTGAGCGTGACCGTGGTGGGCGTACTGTTCAAGGCCATTCTCTCCAAAACCGGTCTGCTGAACAACGCGCTGGCGGCGATCGGAGTAATGAATATGACAGACTGGCTGGCCCATTACGGAACAGCCATGGGGGCGGTGATTCTCATCGAGAGCTGGATGTGGGCAGGATTTAATATGTTTATTTTTATCTCGGCCCTGCAGGCCGTCCCCAAGGACTACTATGAATATGCCAGCATTGAGGGAGCAAGCGCGTGGGAGAAATTCCGCTATGTAACCCTGCCGCTGATCGTCCCCTCCTTTACGGTAGTGATCACCCTGGGTATTTCCGGCGGACTGAAGGTATTCGATATCATTTATGTGATTACCAACGGAGGCCCGGGTTTTGATACCCAGGTGTTGTCCACGTATGTCTATCAGTCCTTCTCCCTGGGCTATCTGGGAGAATCCGCGGCGGGAAGCGTGATTCTGTGCGTGATTGTAACACTGGTATCCTTCCTGCTCAATAAGCTTCTGGTAAGTAAGGAGGTGGAGGCATGAGCCGCAGAGAAAAAATGACAAACGGGATTATTTTTGTGATTCTGGCTGTACTGGCCGTGATCGTCATGGTACCGATCATCATGATGGTGCTCGGATCCTTTAAGACCCAGACAGAGGCAGGACAGTTCAATCTGGCCTTGCCCACAGAATTTCATCCGGAGAACTATCTCTATGTACTGGAAAAGGGAAAGATTTTAAACGGCTACAAAAACAGCCTGCTGGTCACTGTACCTGCCACCTTTTTTACCATCGTGTTCGGCGCGCTGGCCGGAATCGTGCTGTCCAGACGCCAGAGCCGGCTTTCCGGCGGCATATACTATTACTTTATCTTCGGCCTGACGATCACCCTGCAGACAGCCTCCACCTTTGCCCTGTTTAAGGTGCTGAACATCTACGGCACATATTTTTCCATTATCTGCCTGTTCATTGCCATCCGGCTTCCGTTTACCGTTATGACCTTCAGCAGCTTTGTAAAAGGCGTGCCCAGGGATATCGACGAGGCGTCCATCATTGACGGATGCAGCTTTTTGCAGCTGGTATTCCGGGTACTCCTGCCGGTGATGAAGCCGATCCTGGTAACCAACATTGTCGTCAGCGCAATCGATATCTGGAATAATTTCATGATTCCGCTGTTTTTCTTCGGCTCTTCAAAAAAGTGGACGGTGTCTCTGACGATTTACAACTTCTTCGGACAGTATTCCCGGGACTGGCAGTACGTGTTCGGCGCGCTGACCCTGACCATCCTGCCGATGCTGATCCTGTTCCTCTGTTTACAGAAATATATTGTAGAGGGCATGGTGGCCGGAGCGGTGAAGGGATAGGTACGCGCTGGCGGCGTCCGGAAATCCAATACGTGCAAACGCATCTCTTTCAGGTATCCGGCAAAGCGTGCAGGACGTTCGTCCTGCATATCCGGCGTTTCAAAATAAAACGGATGCAAAATAAAACAAAAGCCGGCGGGGATTAACAAAAAAAGGCACGGGATTTATAATCAGTTCAGAAATAAAACAGAAAAAGTACGGATGAATATTGCATGTTTCCCCATGCAGGAAGCTGGGTGAGAATCCCACACAGGAACGCTGCTGTATTAACGGAGCGGTTTTTTGCGGAGCAATCCGGTCACTGGAAGCAATTCTGGGAAGGCTATAAAAATCGCGATGAGGTTTGAGTCAGAATACATTCATCAGTTGCTATGCACAGATGCTCTTCGGACTCAAGAGACATGGATTTCGTATGTCAGCAGCAGTTAGTCTGCCCTGACAGCATGAATATTGTGATGAAGCTGAGCATTTTGTGCTCAGCTTTTTTTGTATCATAGGAAGCTGCTTCGCATTTTCCTATGATACAAAAGCCTCCGGCAGGATGCGCACGGATGCAAGAGGTATTCTATTGCTGCGCAATATGCATCCGGCGCGAAAAAATGTGCGAAGCACATTTTTTCACGCTACGAGTAAGAAAGAAATGGAGAAAATAGATGAACCATTTGAAAGCAATCCAATCCTACTGGGACGCCCGCTCCCGCGGCTTTTCCGACGCAGTGGAGGAAGAGCTGCACACGGAACCGGGAGAACGCTGGCGTGCCCTGTTTAAGCGGGAGCTGCCCGCACCGCCGGCCCGGGTTCTGGACTGCGGCACAGGGGCAGGCTTTTTTGCCGTGCTCCTCGCAGAACTTGGGTACGCGGTAAACGCGGTTGACTACAGCGGGGAAATGCTGAACAAGGCGGCAGAAAGCCTGAGCACCAGAAAAATCCGAACCGTGCAGGGCGACACCGGCGCTCCGGGAGGCGGAGAGGTATTTCTTGCCCGGATGGATGCCCAAAGGCTGGAGTTTGGCGGGGAATTTGACGCGGTGGTCTCACGCAACCTGATCTGGAACCTGGAGGAGCCGGAAAAGGCATACGAAAGCATTGAACGGGTACTGAAGCCGGGCGGTCTTTTGATGATTGAGGACGGCAACCATTACCTGCATCTTCACGATTCAGAATATGCAGAGCTGGCCAGGGAGAACCGGCCCAAAAGCGATAACTCCTGTCATGCCAGGCACAATACCGATCACGTAGACTTCTCCGTGATGGAGCGCATTGCAGAAAACCTTCCCTTAAGCAGGCTGCGCCGCCCTCAGTGGGACGCAGAGCAGCTGATCGCCCGGGGCTTTTCCGATATCCGCCTGGAAATTGCCTAC
>JAHZHG010000276.1 GCA_019420425.1 Clostridiales bacterium | reverse complement strand
TGAAGCCTCGGACTTCTCCTCGGCGGGAGCGGCCTCATCCTCAACTACTGCCTCTGCTGCTGCTCTCTCCTCGTTGATCTGCTGGGCCTCTGCATAGATATCCTCTGCATTCTCCTGTACAGTAGCGGCTGTTTTCATCACACAGTCTTTTGCCCGCAGGACAGCGGCCGTACAGTTGGTATAAAATTTCTTTGCATCCTTACTGGATAAAATCTTGATTCCTGCGGTTCCAAACAGAACGCCCGCAGCAAAAAGCCCCGTTTTCTTTATACTGAATTTCTCAAAGCAGTCCAACATATCACATGTACCTCCTGATTTTATTTGTGCTCATAGCCGGTATAGATTGTCATAATAAAGCAAACAACCATCGCCCATGCCCAGAACTTGTGCTTTTTCATCTGGTTTTCCTCCGTGACAACGCAGGTCAATAGGTTACAATTTTCATTATAATCTTCTGCGGCTGCATTTTCCAGCAGTTTTTCACTATTGAGAAATTTCCTCATTTATTGTCTTTTCCTTAATGCTGCAGATTTCCTGCATTCCCAGATAACCGCAAGCCTTCAGCCCCTGCCGGATCACCCGTTCCCATTCGTCTGCACTCAGCTCAAGCTTTGTGTTGTCATTCAGCATAATCTGGTATACTTTTTCCTGCCGAAGCCCAGACGCATCTATTTTATACATGTTTTCTCTGCTGATTGCGCCGATCTCTTCCAATATATTGATCATGCGGTATACCGTAGCCATACCGATCGTCTTATCCCGTGCAGCCGCCCGATAATAAATTTCCTTGCAGCTGGCACACGTTTCTCCAAACAGAATGTCCAGAAGGATACGTCTCTGCTGGGTAATCCGGTATCCGTTTTCTTTCAGTTTCCGAATCACTTTTTCCTCTTGTTCTTTCATCGCAGGCCCCTTGGATTACAGTTAGGTGATTCTAACCTAGTAGTGTAAAAAAAGCCGCTCATGAGAACAGCTCATCAGTTAGCTTTTTCTAACTTTTTTAGCTCCTCTATTATATCCTTATTTCTCCTGAATTTCAACCCTTTTCTGCATTTTATCCCCTCATCTTCTCGGATGATAGCAATATCCTTTCAATTAGCATTGAAGAATTTGGAATTTTATGATAGGCTTGTCACAGGGCCTGAACGGGATAAGGAGATGGGACAGCTTGAAGAAAAAAGAGCGGGAAAAGCAGGTTCGCCTGCAAAAGGCAGGGCTTCTGTCAGCAGTAATCATTATCGGTTTATATCTTTTGTGGCTGTTTGGGCTGCTCCCCTTCCAGCGGGGGAAGGCTGTCGGTCTGACTCCGGAGGTAAAGCAATACCAGGAAACGGTGGAAGCATACTGCCGGGAATATGAGATTCCCGCATACAGCCAGCTCATCCTGGCAATCATGCAGCAGGAAAGCGCCGGCAAGGTAGTGGATGTGATGCAATGCTCGGAAAGCCCCTTTAATACGCAGTATTCACAAGTGCCAGGAAGCATTGCCGACACGGAATATTCCATACGGGTAGGCGTAGAGACCTTCGCCTACTGCCTGGAGGCGGCCGGATGCACATCCCCCAGGGATAAAGATCGTCTGAAGCTGGCCATCCAGCAATACAACTACGGAAACGATTATGCCGGCTGGGCGCTTGATACATACGGAGGCTATTCTCCGGAAAACGCACAGGAATATGCGGAAAAGATGAAGCTGCAGCTGGGCTGGGCCACCTATGGCGATCCGGAATATGTGCCCCATGTGCTTCGGTATTACCGTATGGGATGGTAAACGGACAGGAGGCAGTTCATCACTGCCCCCTGAATTTTTTCTGATTTACGGCTTCTCAGTTATTCTTTACCTCCCGTAATCCGGTTTGTTCAACTCTAAAAATTCCACTTTGTCTAATTGTTTTCAATTTCACTTTCTATGAAGTGATTTGCAATTTCAAAAGCTTTTACACGCCTTTTTGCTAATGTAATTTGTGACTTATATCTTTCCGCATTTTCCTTTGATTCCAGAGTTCTTATCGTTTCCTTTAATTTATGTAAAGTTGAATCGATCTGGCGCTTTGCTTCAATTAAATCCTCTTTTGTATAGTCCAATTTTGCCTCCTTCAAATTCCGATTTGTCCAGCTCTAAAAAACTGGAAATGAATCGTCAGCCTCAGGTTCAACATCTCCTGCGTTATTGGTTAGATTTAGCGAACAGTTTTCAACTGCCTGTTCGACCTTACGATCATAAAAACCGCCATGGCAAGGATGATCGCGCACACAGCCCCGCCCACAGCGCCTGTCATGATCCTGCGGAATGCTTCCGCATCCTCCCTTTTGTTAAACTGCATCAGCATTGCTGTTTCCAGGGAGAGCATAGCCACCAGAGATGTCGCCAATTTGATCGCTTTTGCTGCGGACATGACCGGGCTTTGATATTTTCTATATTTCACTACGTCCCTCGCTGCTGTGATGATATTGTAAAAGGCGTACAAAGCCACTACATAGATCAGGTGGCCATCATAGTGAAAGCTTTCCTTTTTATGCAGCACAAGAATCACAACGCCGGACAGCGCGCTGTTCATCAGCAACAGGATAATGCCGCATAAGCGATAGTTCTTCCATTCCGAAACCGTGTCTGTCCCGATACTGTTCCGGTTAACCTGACGTAAAAGCAGGAACCGCATCACAGACAGCATAATATAATAAACGGCCAATGTACCAAACCACACGGAACCATAGTAGATGCCAAAAAAGAGCTTTATCGCTACAAAAATCAGGTTCACCCCCAGCGACAGGTATAATGACATATGCATCTTAAACGGTACATCCGTTAAGTACCTGTGAAGATACTTATTGCGATGCAGCCTATCTGCATAGCCCCTTTTGGGTATCCGGATAATCCGCGCACACGCGATAGCCAGAGCATACGCAGACAATACATAGGATACATACGCCATCGGACTGTATTTGCCGCCAACGGAAAATGTATAAACAAGTAAAACAGCCGCAGCCGGTACGCAAATCAACACGATTGCCAGCCTGGGAAATAGCAATCGGTATAGTAGCTGCTTAAACCGTTCCATCTGCCTCTCTCCTCTCTGCAAATTTACATAACTGCTCCGCCTTATCCCAACATATCAGAGATTTGTTTGCGCTTTGTTTAAGATTTATTTGGAAAATATTAATCATCGCTCCCGGCTGCCTGCCGGCTCTACCTCAACCAGAATCGTATGCTGGGGATTTCCCTTTGCGTAAGGGGTCATGCGCTGGGAGGTCAGCACATTGATGGAGCCGCCCAGATCTGTCCCATCCTTGTCCGGCCGGTACCACGCGCCCTGGGACAGCGCGGTGACCCCCTCCATGATCCGCTCCGTCACCTTCACCGGAATACGGATTTTTCCTCTGTCATTCCATACCTGCACCAGCTGGCCGTCCCGGATATTCCGCTTCTCTGCGTCTGCAGGATGGATCCACAGCTGCTGCGGATCCAGCTTATGCATGGCGATATTGTTGTCGTGGATGCTGTGGCATCTGCGCTTTGTATGCCAGCCGATCAGCTGCAGCGGGTATTTTTCCCTCAGCGGATCCAACGCCCCCTCCGGCGGATCGACGTAGCGGGGAATGGCGGGCATAAATTCCGGATACGCAGAAAAATAAATTTTCTTTGAAAACAGCTCAATCCTTCCGCTTTCCGTTGGAAACGGGTATTTTCCCGGATTCCGGCATTCCTTTTCAAAGGCAATCGCGTCCGGATTGTTTTTATACCGATAAATCCCTGCCTGCTTAAATGCTTCGTACGGAGGAAGCTCCGTCTCTGTCTTTTGCAGCTCCTCATACGCATACTTCAGCCACATGCCCTCGGTTCTTCCTTCCGTAAATTCCTCCTTAAGACCCAGTCTGTCGGCCACCTCGCTGAGCCAGTCATATTCCGGCCTGCCCTCATCGAGCGGCTCAATTACCTTATTGTTAAAGCCCAGAAAGTCTCCGTATTTCCAGGGCATAGTAATATTCTCACACTCAAACATGGATACGCCCGGAAGGAGAATGTCGGCAAACCTGGCGCTGGAGGTCATGAACAGGTCGCTGCATACGATAAACTCACATTTAGCGGTGTCCTGCAGGATGCTTATCGTGCGGTTGATGTCGCCGTGCTGGTTAATCAGGCAGTTTCCGGCCAGGTTCAGTATCATTTTGATGTCAGAATCCAGTCTTTCTGCCCCCTGCACGCCGTCAAATGCGGTCAGCTCATGCCCCCGCAGAACTGCTTCTGTCCAGGCGTATACCGGAATTTTCCGGCCATAGGGGTTTTCCGGCATGGGAAAAACGGGTTTTTTATGTCGGGAAAAATCAGCGGTACCGC
>JAHZHG010000275.1 GCA_019420425.1 Clostridiales bacterium | reverse complement strand
GCCGGAGCGTTGCCATCAGCGACGGATGGACAACCTCCTCCATAGCGGCGTCCGGATACCCATACGTGTAAAAAAGTATACCGCTCAGGCATCCCAGAACTAAGCCGCAGTGAATGCGGCGCATAAAGTATAATCTTCTACATCTGCTTACGCACAATGCTATACTCATCCCCCGCCCGATAATACGGACACTGATAATGACTATCCTCCATCAGATGCATTACCTCGTCTTCATCGAGATTTACCCCGCACATCCAGCTGTCATATGCTTCGTCGTATTCATAATACATACAGCTGTCGCAGCTCACCGCCTGCTTTTTCTTCATTATGCTCTGCTCCCATCCAGATATGCCTTCAGCAATTCAAATGTATTATTTACCCCATCCCGATGGGAACGCTCGTAACCGTGGGACGCGTACACTCCGGCTCCGATCAGCCCGTGCTTTATATCATGGCCGGCACGCAGGGATACATCTACATCTGAGCTGTAGTGGGGATATACATCCACCGCAAAGCCAAGCTGATTTTCCTTTGCCGCACGGATCAGGCCGGAAACCACATCGTAATCATACGGCCCTGCGCTGTCCTTTGCGCAGATAGAAACCATCGTTTCGTCGCAGGCCAGCCCTTCTCCTACACAGCCCATGTCCACAGAGATTACCTCTTTTACGTCATCCGGTATGGTGGCGCCGCCATGGCCTACCTCTTCATAGGTCGTGATAAACATGTACAGCTTCCGTTTTGGATGGATTCCCTCATCCTTCAGATATTTTGCATAGCCCAGAAGAATCCCCACGCTCAGCTTATCGTCAAGGAAACGGCTCTTGATGTAGCCGCTCTTCGTAATCACTGTGCGGGGATCAAAGCATACAAAATCTCCGGTCATAATACCCAGCTTTTCCACGTCCTGTTTTGTTTTTACTTTCTCATCCAGCACGGCTTCCATGGTGTCATATGTACGTTTTTTCTCGTTGTACTCGCCGTTTACGTGAATCGATGCATTTTCCAACTGAAAGGTGGCGTCGTAAGTGTTTCCGTCCCGGGTATACACCCGGCAGTTTTCTGCCTCGGCATTGTTTGGATTCATCCCGCCTATGTTGGTCAGCTTCAGCCGTCCGTTTTCCTTGATCTCGGCGACCATCCCGCCCAGGGTATCCAGATGGGCGGCCAGCAAAATGGCGTTGTCCTCATCCCTTCCGCCAAGGCTGACCAGCACGCCGCCCTTATTGGTAAGGGTCGTTTCATAGCCCATCTCTGCAAACCGCGCGTTTACCTGCTCTGCCGCCCTGCGGGTAAAGCCGCTGGGACTGGGGATGGCCAGCAGCTTTACCGTTTCCTCTAAAATATAATCTGCGTAATTCATGATTTATTCCTTTTCTCCAAGTATAGTCATAATCCCCATTTCCAGCTGGGGAAGCATATAATCCAGGCTTTCTCTGATTCCTCTGGGCGTGCCGGGAAGATTCACCATAATCGTTTTTTTGCGGATCCCCGCAGTCATCCGGTTCAGCATCACTGCTTTGGAATAGCCCATGCTGTATGTCCGTACGCCTTCGGCAACGCCGGGGAGGAGACGGTCGCAGGCATTTATCGTGGCCTCCGGCGTACATTCCTTCAGTGGAACTCCGGTTCCTCCCGTGGTCAGGATCAGCTCTGCCCTCCGCTCATCGGCAATCCGTGCCATTTCCCGTGTAATCCGCTCCCGGTCATCGGGAAGAACAGCCATAGAAACTACCTCAAACCCGTTTTTCTCTGCAATTTCCCGAATCAGGTGCCCGTTAAAATTTTCCTCTTCTCCGTAATAGGCCTTATCACTGGAGACCAGAATCGCCAGCCGTTTTCGTATCAATCGATGTTCCTCCTTTAACCCATTTCTGGAACATCTCGCCACGCTCTTCAAAATTTTTAAATATACCGTAGCTGGCCGCTGCCGGAGAAAGCACACAGCTGGTTCCGGGCGCAGTCACTCGAATCGCAATCTCCACTGCTTTTTTCAGCGTATCGGTACAGGAAATCCGCCGAATCCCCTTAAAGTCAGGATAGTACCGAAGAATCTCCTGGTAAATCCGTTTTCCTGTAGCCGCCATCAAAATGATATGCTCCACCGGATGACCGGATAAAAAGGTAATCAGATCTCCATAATCGATCCCTCTGTCCATTCCGCCGATCAGCACGGTATTTACATCCTTCAGACTGGATAATGCCTGAATCGTGGTATCGCAGATCGTGGAAATGGAATCATCAAAATACTTTACCCCGTTGTAGGTGCCGAAATACTGAAGCCGGTGCGGCAGCGTCTCGTAGGTAATCAGCCCCTTTTTCACCGACTCGTTATCCAGCCCAAATTCTCCGGCAATGCCGTAAACCACGCCGATATTAAAATAGTTGTGATGACCGAACAGCTGCATTTCACCCTCAGGTATGGTAAAGCTCCGTTCACCATAGACAACGCGGGTATCGTAAATCTGGATATCCGCCGTGTCAGATTCCAGGCCGACGGAAATCACCTTTGCCGCGCACGTTCCTGCAGCGGGAAGGTTCTCTTCATTACAGAAAAACAGATCTCCTTCTTTCTGGTGCCGGTAAATATTCTCCTTGGCAGCCACGTATTTCTCCATAGTGCCGTAGTGGTCAAGATGCTCCTCGTGAATATTGGTCAGTACCGAAATGCGGGGAGAAACGGTCATATACTCCAGCTGATGGGAGGACAGCTCCACCACAATCACCGTGTCCTCTTTTACCTGATCGGCAATATTCAGAACCGGGACGCCGATATTTCCGGCCAGCAGTACGGGTACGCCTGCCTCCTTCAGTACATGATGAAGCAGCGTCGTGGTCGTGCTTTTTCCCTTTGTACCGGTGATTCCCACAATCTGATCCCTGTATCGTTCAAAAAAGACCTCTGTCTGAGACACAATCCTGCATCGATACGCGGACGGCTCATGCTCCAGCACAATTCCGGGGCTTTTAAATACCAGGTCATAGTCATTCAGTACATGCTGATATTCACTTCCAGTTATCAGTTTTCCCGGATTTTCCTCATCTAAAACAACAAAATTCTGATCCGCAATATCCAGCTCACGATATCCGCCTGTTTTTTTCAGCATGTGCCAGGTGGATTTTCCTTCCCGTCCAAAGCCAAGAATCAAAATCTTTTTTCCCTCAATCAGTGATTTTAAATACGCAGTCACTTTTTCATCCTTCCTGACAGCAGTTTTCTTTGATCAGCTGCACAAATTTATCCGGCAGAAGGTTCTCCTGCACAAAGTACGTATTATACCGGCCTGCATCCCCGCGGTAACGGTCATAAAATCCGGCATTTTTATACCAGGCAAACAGCCGCGGAAGCGTCTCCCCCTCCGCCTCCATCCGGTCAATGGTCAGACAGATTGCCGCGTTTACTTCATCTCTGCTGCCCACGCACTCAAAGGGCTTTTCCTCCTGTACGCCGATCAGCTGCTCCATCAGCGGGCGCATGGCTTCATCCCCGGTCATATCCCGGCCAAAAATCTCACAGATCCGCTTATGCGGCAGGAACGGAGACAGGATAAAAAATACAAACAGGCACTTCGGGCAGTGCCCGCACCAGATATCCTCTTTGCTGCCCACATTGCAGCTGCGGAAAATCTCATGGTATGCAATGCATGACTTTGCAAAATACCGGGCGATCTGAAATTCACTCAATGGACGGAGCAGGCTGAAATAATACGTTCCGCTGCCGATATAGGTTTCTTCATAGGTGTGAAAATCCTGTTCAAACTTAAAGCTCTTAGAATATTGGTGGTTCACCATGCTGCCCTTTACCGTACTCTCATTCGCACTGGCCTCATTGGAAAGCACGACGTAGCGCAGACCGTAAAGATAGGCGCACAGTGAAGCGGAATAGGCCACAATAGCCGAATACGGCGTATGGCCGTTTAAAAATCCCTTTTTGTTCAGCTCCAGCATTTCCTTATCCAGCGTCCGGTGAGTTACCAGCAGCTCATTCTCCGAAAGCCCGGCGGCCTTCACGGTATTTTGCGTCGCCCCTCTGGGATTGATGATGTAGCCGCAGACCTTTTCCCCGGCCGAGTGCATCAGCTCAAGGGACACAGCGGAATCCTTTCCTCCTCCGATGGGTACCAGGCAGCCCGCGGGGCTCTCCAGCGGACAGTCCGGTTCGGTGATTTTCTCTCCCTCAGAAACGATTTCCATAAACTCTTCCATGGAAACCGCTATCCGGTTTGTATAGAAAAATTCGCCGAGGCCGTAGTAATACAGCTCCTTCCACCAGGCAATCTGCGCATCATCCAGGCTGCCGGCCAGAATCCGTACCTTCGGCGCACAGCTGATCTTCCAGTAGCTGACCAGCTCCACCATACCCAGGGAAAATA
>JAHZHG010000274.1:320-4416 GCA_019420425.1 Clostridiales bacterium | reverse complement strand
AAGGGCGGCTGCCGCTGTCCGCCGGCGCGGGAATATTCCAAAGGCACATGCGTTTGAATTTATAGTTAACATACAGGAGGAAGAACGATGGATCGTGTAGAAAAGGCATTGGAGTTTCATAAGAAAGGCTATAATTGCTGCCAGGCAGTGGCCTGTGTATTTGCGGAGGAGCTGGGAATTGAGGAGCAGCTGATGTTCCGGGTATGCGAGGGCTTCGGCGCAGGGATGGGCGGAATGCAGTGTACCTGCGGGGCAGTGTCCGGGGCAGTGGCAGCCGCCGGCATGAAAAACAGCACCGGCAATGTGGCAGACTGCACCAAGGGAGGCACATATCAGCTCTCCAAGGCAATGGTAAACAGATTCCGGGAGAAGAACGGCTCCGTCATCTGCGGGGAAATCAAGGGGCTGGAGACGAAAAAGGTGCTTCGCTCCTGTGACGGCTGCATAGAGGATGCGGTGCGGATCGCCGAAGAAGAACTGGGGCTGAACTGAGATGGAGGAGAAGAACTGCAGCTGGCTGGAACGGACAGAGCGTCTGGTCGGAGCGGAAAAGCTGGACAGGCTTGGCCGGGCACGGGTGGCCGTATTCGGCGTAGGCGGTGTGGGCGGATACGTAGCAGAGGCACTGGCGAGAGCCGGGGTGGGCAGCCTGGATCTGTATGACGGAGATACGATTGCGCTGACCAACCTGAACCGCCAGATAATTGCCCTGCACTCGACGATCGGCAGAGGAAAGGCGGAGGTCATGCGGGAACGGATTCTGGATATCAATCCGGATGCACGGGTTCGTGCCGTAAAGCTGTTCTATCTTCCAGAGAATGCCGATCAGGTGGAGCTGAGCCAGTACGACTATGTGGTGGACGCCATTGATACGATAACGGCAAAGCTGGAGCTGGCTGTGCGCACATCGGCGCTGGGCGTGCCCATGATCAGCAGCATGGGGACAGGAAACAAGCTGAATCCGTCAGGCTTTCTTGTGGCGGATATTTACGAGACCTCTGTCTGTCCTCTGGCAAAGGTAATGCGCCGGGAATTAAAGCGCCGGGGCGTGGAGCGTCTAAAGGTGGTCTACTCCCGGGAGGAACCGCTCAAACCGGCCGGGAGTGAGCCGGAGGAGGAACCGGCCAGGAGAAAAGCAGTTCCCGGAAGCATTTCCTTTGTGCCTCCGGCAGCCGGTCTGGTACTGGCCGGAGAAGTGATCCGGGATCTGATGGCGGAAGCATAACTGCGGATAAAGAAAAGAGCTGAGAATCGTGTTTGGGGAATGTCATGCACATCTGTTTATGAATGGCTATGACTATAAAAAAGCAGTAAATGACCACAAAGCCGGCCCGTGTGAAGAAAAAATCCGGGCCGGTTTTCAGGCTTACCGGGACGCGGGAATTACCTTCGTCCGGGAGGGCGGCGACCATTACGGCGTTTCCGTACTGGCCAAAAAGCTGGCGCCGGAATATGGAATCCGTTACTGTTCGCCGGTGTATGGGATACATAAAAACGGTCACTACGGCCGGATTGTCGGCCATGGCTTTACCACCATGGAGGAGTACCGCCGCCTGGTGGAAGGAGTGCGCCTGGCCGGGGGAGATTTTGTGAAAATCATGATCTCCGGAATTATGGACTTCTCCGGCAACGGCGGGCTGAGCGAGGAGTCCCTTTCCGGGGAGGAAATCCGGGAGATGATCCACATTGCCCATGAGGAGGGCTTTGCCGTGATGGCCCATGCAAATGGACCAGAGGCTGTGCTGGCCGCGGTGGAGGGCGGTGTGGACAGCGTGGAGCATGGCAATTTCCTGAATGGGGAGTGTCTCCATGCGCTGGCCCAAAGCGATACGGTGTGGGTGCCCACCTTTGTGACCATAGCGAACCTGCTTCACGACGGCCGATTTGACGACCGGGTGATTGAAAAGCTGATGGACGGGCAGTCGGAAATGATCCGCAGAGGCTACGAGCTGGGGGTGCACCTTGCCCTGGGCAGCGACGCGGGGGCGTACCGCGTTCCCCATGGTCAGGGGCTTTTGGACGAATATGAACAGTTTCGTCGGATTATGGCAGGCGACCCGCAGCTGGATGCACGTCTGCGGGAGGGCGAGACGAAAATAAGACAGAAATTCTGCAAAGAGCAGTAGGCGTGGAGGAAGGTATGGAATGGAAAACCCTGCTATGTCCCAGACGGGAGCGGGAGGCTGAGGACGGAAAAACGGGCAGCGGCCTGCGAAGTGAATTTGAAAAGGACTATCACCGGATTATCGGAAGCGCGTCTTTTCGGCGCCTGCAGGATAAGACACAGGTCTTTCCTCTGGATAAAAGCGATTTTATCCGCACACGGCTGACCCATTCCATGGAGGTGTCCTCCCTGGCACGTTCGCTGGGGCAGATGATTGCCCAGGAGATTATCCGATCCGGAAGGGATGAGACCTTTGGCTTTCAGGAAAAAGAGGATATCAGCAATATTCTGCAGTGCGCGGGACTGATTCACGACATCGGCAATCCGCCCTTCGGCCATTTTGGCGAGATGGTGATCCGGGACTGGTTTGCCAGGCGGCTTCCGGAGATGACCTATCGGGGAAAGCCGGTATCGGAATGGCTGTCGGAGGGGATGCTGCAGGATTTTTATCAGTTTGAGGGCAATGCTCAGGCGCTTCGCCTGCTCTGCCGCCTGCATTTCCTGGAGGATGAGTATGGGATGAACCTCACCTACGGCCTGCTGCACACCATCCTGAAATATCCGGTATCCTCCCTGGAGGTGAAGCCGGGGAGCGGGGATGTGAAGGAGGCTAAGCTGGGCTACTTCTGCGCGGAGAAGGAGCTGGTGAAAACGCTCATGGAGGCCGTGGGGACGAACGGCGCCAGACATCCGCTGACCTTTATCCTGGAAGCTGCGGACGATATCGCCTACAAGACGGCGGATATGGAGGATGCGTTCAAGAAGGGCTGCATATCCTACGACAACCTGAGGGGAGAGCTGGAACGGTTCAGCCGGCAGTGCAGCGCCGGAGAACAAAAGGCCTTTGACAATATGCGCGTTCTCGGAGAAAAGTATGCCCGGGCAGAACGGGAAAAACGCGCGGAAAAGGAACAGTATGCGATTCAGAACTGGCTGACAGAGATGCAGGGCTTTTTGATTTCCTGTGCCGCGGAAAGCTTTATGGCCCACTATGAGGAGATTATGGAGGGCAGCTGGAAGAGGGACTTATTCTGGGGGACACCGGCGGAAGGGCTGATGGAGTTTCTTGGGGATGTGGAATACCGATATGCGTTTACCACTCAGGATATCTATAAGCTGGAGATTTCGGCTGCCAGGGTAATGACCGGCCTGATGGACCAGTTCCTGCCGGCGGTGCTGTCCTATGACGTCAGCCAGGACGAGATGGGGGAACGGCTGATCGCGCTGATTTCTGACAACTATCTGATGGCCTATCATGCGGCGGCCAGAGGGAAGGATGAGGCCGGGCGGCTCTACCTGCGCATTCTGCTGCTGACAGATTTTATCTGCGGGATGACAGACAGCTATGCAAAACGGCTGTATCAGGAGCTGAATGGATTTTGAATAAAAGAAAGAGGGACGGCATGGAGAATGTTTCCTATACGGTAATCCGCTCCGGGCGGAAAACGGCCGCAATACAGATAAAAGAGGACGGGCAGATCATTGTGCGCGTCCCTTTTCAGCTGCCTCAGACCGAAATCGCCCGCTTTGTGGAAAAGCACAGCGGCTGGATAGAAAAGCAGCGGAAGCGGGCAGAGGAAGAGCAGAAAAACCGGCGGGTGATTACGGAGGAAGAGCGCAGGGAAGGGATTGCGGCTGCCGCCAGGATCATCCCGGAGCGCGTGGCTTACTATGCAGGGCGGATGGGCGTTACCTATAACCGGATTACGATCCGCGAACAGAAAACAAGATGGGGGAGCTGCAGCAGCAAGGGCAATTTAAGCTTCAACTGGAAGCTGGTGCTAAAGCCGGAGGCAGCGCTGGACTATGTGGTGGTGCATGAACTGGCACACCGGAAAGAAATGAACCATTCCAAGGGCTTTTGGGCGATTGTGGAAAAGGAACTGCCGGATTACCGGAAGAGAAGAGCGCTTCTTCAGCATATGGATGAAT
>JAHZHG010000274.1:0-310 GCA_019420425.1 Clostridiales bacterium | reverse complement strand
TTATTGACGCATTGGCGCAGAACACAAAGAATAAAAGGAAATACCCCTGGATTTAGGTATATTTTACTGGATAAACGTAAGATATACCTCTTTTTTATGAAAATTATCGAGAATTTTATCGATAATTTTGTTGACATTGTAGTAAACGTTTGCTAAAATAAGAGCGTATCAAAACTGCTTTATTATAAAGTGGGGGACACCAGATTAAGAATGGAGGAGAAGCGTATGTTAAACATGAAACGAGTGGCAGCCGTAGTGGCAACCGGTCTTTTTGCAGCCGCCCTTCCCGTAATGGGAGCTTCCGCAAAGG
>JAHZHG010000273.1 GCA_019420425.1 Clostridiales bacterium | reverse complement strand
GTTAGCTATTGTTGCATTGTCCGCCTTTGACGTGCGGATGACGGCCGCCGTGTTCTTTGTGATTCCCCTGGCATTGCCCTTTGCCTTCCTGTCTCTAAAACGGATGACCAAAGAGAGCGAGCGGCTGCAGACCTCACAGCAGGAGGTGGCGGCCGGGATCCTGGAATATGTGGGCGGTATCCAGACCCTGAAGGCCTTTCATATGGCTGGAGAGCAGTTCGAAGCGCTCAAGGCGTCCATGGCCAGGCAGCAGCATGCGTCCATTCAAATGGAAACAGGGGCCGCGGCTCCGGTCAGTATGGTGGGGCGCTGCCTGCTAAACTGCGGAATTGGCGTTGTTATGCTCACGGGAGGATTCCTGCTGACAAACGGAGAGCTTTCTCCATTTTCCTATATGGTGTTTATGCTGCTGTCCCTGACGATTTATGATCCGGTGCTGATGCTCTTTACCTTTATTGCGGATTTTTCGAGGACGACAAGGTGCGGAAATCGTATTCGAAACCTATTTGAGGAAAGGCCTCTGCCTGAGGCCGAAAAGGGAATCACTCCAAAACGAAATGACATTGTATTTCAGGATGTGTGCTTTGGGTACGGCAAGGAGGAGGTGCTTCACCATATCAGCCTGGCCTTCCCGGAAAAAAGCGTTACGGCGCTGGTGGGGCCGTCCGGTTCCGGAAAATCTACCATTACGCGGCTTATTGCCCGGTTCTGGGACGTAACAGACGGCGAGATCCGGATCGGCGGGGTCCCCATTCAAAGCATCCCTTCCCAAGCGCTGCTTCAAAACATCAGCATGGTATTTCAGGACGTTTACCTGTTCCATGATACCATTGAGGAAAATATTCGCATGGGCCGGTCGGATGCCACCCACGAAGAGATTGTGGCGGCGGCGAAAAAAGCGGCCTGCCATGACTTCATCATGGCACTGCCGGAGGGGTATCAGACCATGGTGGGAGAGGGAGGCTCCACCCTGTCCGGTGGGGAGAAGCAGCGGATATCCATTGCCCGGGCGCTTTTAAAGGACGCGCCGGTCGTTCTCCTGGACGAGGCTACGTCCTCCCTAGACCCGGAGAATGAAGTGTTTATCCAGCAGGCAATCTCAGCGCTGGTAGAAGAAAAGACTGTGGTGGTAATCGCGCACCGTTTACCGTCTGTCAGCAATGCAGACCAGATCGTGGTACTGGAGGATGGAAACGTGAGTGAGACAGGGACCCATGAGGAGCTTTTGCATAAGCAGGGAATCTATTGCAGGCTCTGGCGGGAGCAGCAGAACGCAGGCAGCTGGCAGATTAAAGCATAATGGAGGGGGAAACAATGAAACAAAACAGCAGTCAGAAAATGCAGGGAAAGGATTATATCACCTGCGGGATTTTCAGCTTATTTGGAAAAAGTAAAACAGCAAGGGAAAACCATTTTGGTGGCAGAACACCGGATTGCGTATTTGAAGGGACTTGTGGATACGGTCTACTACATCAAGGATGGGAGCATTTGTGAAAGATATACGGCGGAAGAATTTTATGCCATCAGTGAGGAAAAGAGGAAGGCAATGGGGCTTCGCTGCCTGACGGAAGCAAAAAGTTCTCTACCCGGAATTTCGGGAGCGGATAGTTCAACAAAGAACGTTGTACTGGAGACAAAGAAATTGACCTTATCCTACAAGGATCGGATTATACAGGAGAATCTCTGCTTTGCGGCCTCCGCTGGGGAGATCGTCGGGATCGTGGGCAACAACGGGGCCGGTAAAACGACCTTTCTGCGTGCAATCAGCGGGCTTGGGGCGGTGAAGCGGGGGGGTGATCCGGATGAATGGTAAGAAAATAAGCCGGTACCAGATGAGAAAACGGTGTGGGATGGTGATGCAGGATGTCAACTACCAGCTGTTTTCCGACTGTGTGGAAAAGGAGTGTATGTTGGGAAATCCGGGGATTACCCGGGAGCAAGTCATGGAAATGCTGGAGGAAATGGGGCTTTTGAACTGTCTGGGAATGCACCCGCAAAGTCTGTCTGGCGGACAAAAGCAGCGCCTTGCCATTGCGGCCGCATACGCTGCCCGAAAACAGGTTTTATTGCTGGATGAGCCTACCAGCGGATTGGACTACCACAGTATGCTGGCAGTAGGGAAGGTCCTAAAGCGGCTGGCAGAAAAAGGCGCGCTGATTTTGGTAGTGACCCATGACAGAGAGTTTTTGGAGACAGTCTGTAACCGACTGTTTTATATGGAAAATAGGCAATGAAGAAGAAAAGCCGACGGCATACATCGTTGTGCCATTTTGCGGTACTCTCCGGGCAGCAGTTCTGGGACAGATTGCGAAAATTGCGATTCTGTGATAAACTGACAGCAGTATACAGATATACGGAGAGGAACGCGAGGCGGATAATGAATGCAGATAAATTAATAGAAAATATGATTGACCAGGTCAAGGAAGCACAGATTAAATTGGGCTACGTAAGAGAGACGGTACGCCTGTATTACCCTGTAGCTTCCTTAAATGCGTTGTTGGGAACTGATGCGCGGGATGCTGCAAAACTGCGGGAACTGCTGGAAAAAAATGCCAGGCTTTCGGATACCCCGCTGGGGAAGCTGAAATTTGCTGTCCATGAGGGGCGGATTGCGGTCAGCATACCTCCGGAGGGCACGGAATATGTCCACAGGGAAATCCCGGAGCCGGCTTTCCTGAAAGACATCATCGCCCTGTTCGGCAGCCGCCCCAGCTGTACGCTGGACGACGTACGCGGAATCTTCGCCAGATACAGCGGGGATTACGTGTGTGAGAAGATGCCGGAGGGAATGGACTTTGATTATGTCCTGTATTTCCGCGATGCGGATATCGATGCATATTATTACTGCATCAGGGAAGAGATGGGGCATACGATTTATCACCGCTTTACCAGAGAGGATTATTATGCACTGCTGGAATAACTGCGGGCACCCGCCGGAAATCAAGCTGCCGCCCTTCCCCTTCCTGGAGGAGAAGCGGCATGTGATTTCCCTGGTGGGAGCAGGCGGAAAAACGACGCTGATGTATGCGATGGCAGCCGCATACTGCCGCCTGGGCTGCCGCGTGCTGGTTACGACGACGACACATATCCGCCGCCCGGCGGACGGGCTTAGGGCGAGAAGTCCAAAGGAGGCCCAAAGGCTCTGGCAGGAGCATACATTTGCGGTGGCGGGCGCGGATGCGCCGGAGGGTAAGCTTGGCCGCCTGGCTGAGTCAGAGCTGCAGTGGTATATACGCTATGCAGATATCGTCCTGGTCGAGGCGGATGGGGCAAAAGGTATGCCCTGCAAGGTTCCGGCGGCACATGAGCCCGTTATTCCGGAGGAAAGCGACATCGTTGTCGGCGTAGCCGGGCTGGACAGTATAGGCCGCCCCCTTCGGGAGGTCTGCTTCCGCCTGGAAAGGGCAGAGCAGCTTTTGGGCAGGCGCCCTGGGGAAACGCTGACCGGGGAGGATATGGCAGAGATCCTTTCCTCCGATGAGGGAACCAGAAAGGGCGTGGGGAGCCGGGACTATTACGTTGTACTGAACAAGTGTACAGACGAAGGACGCAGACGTTCTGCGGAGAAAGTTGCCGGATTGCTGCGCTGCCGGGGGATTGCCCGCGTCGGAATAACATAGACAGAGGTGGATAGATGGAGGATAGACTTACGTTTTGCAGAGGAGGAGGCTGTACGGCCAAGCTGGGCGCCGGAGTCCTCTCCAGAGTGCTGGAAAAGCTGCCCAGAGGCCTGGAGGATAAAAACCTCCTGATCGGCTACGACAGCCGGGATGACGCCGCCGTATACCGGATTTCTGATGATACGGCGATTGTCCAGACGCTGGATTTTTTTCCGCCGATGGTGGATGATCCGTATACCTTCGGAAAGATAGCGGCCGCCAACGCGCTGAGTGATATTTACGCGATGGGCGGAGAGGTAAAAACCGCACTGAATATTGTATGCTTCCCGGAAACGATGGATCTGAATATCCTGGGGGAAATCCTGCGGGGCGGCTTCGAGAAGGTGATCGAGGCCGGAGGCACGCTCTCCGGCGGACATTCCATCGCGGACGACGGGGTGAAGTACGGCCTGTCGGTGACGGGGACGGTACACCCGGACAAAATCTATCCCAATAACGGCGGGAGGGCCGGCGATAAGCTGATCCTCACCAAAAAGCTGGGCGTGGGCATTGTGTGCACGGCAAACCGTGTGCAGGAGGCCTCGGAAAAAGCGATGGAGGAGGCGGCCGCCTCCATGACCACACTGAATAAATATGCCGCAGAAATCTGCAAAAATCATGAGATACACGCCTGTACGGACGTGACCGGCTTTGGTTTTCTGGGGCATCTCCGGGAGATGATGGACGGCCGGCTTTCCTGCCGGATTTTTGCCGGGCAGGTGCCGGTGATCCGGGAAGCCCTGGATTATGCGGACGAGTTTTTGCTGACTGCCG
>JAHZHG010000272.1 GCA_019420425.1 Clostridiales bacterium | reverse complement strand
CATCGCCATTATCTTCCCGGCCATTTACCTGGTTCGTCCGTATATGGGCCTGCCCGCATATATCTGGGTACTGAAGATCGCCATGCTGGTGATTGCCGTGCTGTTTGTCAGCAACATTAAGGTATACAAGCCGGGCAACAAGATGATGGCAGTGATTATTGCCGTGGGTCTGGTGATGATCGGAATCCTGTTTTACCGGATGCAGTAATGTCAGGAGGAAGAGAACGTGAAGTATATTGACCGAAACGGAAAAGAAATTCACCAGGATTCCGGCCAGGATAAGCTGCTTAAATGTCTGTATACCACTCTGCCGGGCAGAATCCTCCTGAAACCGCTGGTTACTCCGGCAGTTTCGCGGATTGCCGGAGCGTTTCTGGATACCAGGGCATCCCGGTGCCTGATTGCCCCGTTTATCCGGCAGATGAAGGTGGATCTCAGACCGTACGAAAAGGAAGAATATCCTTCCTTCAATGCGTTTTTCACTCGGCATATCCGCCCGGAGGAGCGGATGATCGATATGGACCCGCACAGCCTGGTCAGTCCGGGCGATGGAAAGGTCAGCGTCTATCCCATTGAACGGGACAGCACGTTTACGATAAAGCACACCAGATATACGGTGGCCTCACTGCTGAGAAGCAAAAAGCTGGCGGCGAGGTATGAGGGCGGCGAGGCGGTAATTATCCGCCTGACCGTGGACGATTATCACCGGTACTGCTACCCCGCGGACGGCATATGCAGCCCCAGCCGCAGGATAGCCGGAGTCCTGCACACCGTTAACCCGATAGCCGGAGAGGTCTATCCCATCTATAAGGAGAACACCCGGGAATACACCGTGATTTCCACAAAGGCCTTCGGACGGGTACTCCAGATGGAGGTAGGCGCCCTGCTTGTGGGCAGGATCTGCAACCGGGAAAACGGAGGCCGCGCAGAAAAAGGCCGGGAGAAAGGGTGCTTCGCATACGGAGGCTCCACCATCCTTCTTTTGCTGGAAAAGGGAAAGGCCAAAGCCGATCCCCGGCTGCTGTTGAACACAGCCAGAGGCTATGAGACAATGATCCATATGGGAGAAATGATTGCGCGAAGCTGTCAATAAAAAATACTTGACAGCTTCGCCTTTTTCGTATATGATAGCAAAGGTGATACCGATGGAGAAGTTTGTGGAACAGACAATGCTGTATGATTTTTACGGCGAGCTGCTGACCAGCCATCAGCGGTCGGTCTATGAACAGGTGGTATTTAACGACATGTCCTATTCCGAGGCAGCCGAAGAATACAGCGTGAGCAGACAGGGTATCCATGATCTGGTCAAGCGCTGCAACAGGCAGCTGGAGGAATACGAGTCAAAGCTGCATTTGCTGGAACGTTATCTGAAGATCCGGGATAAGGCCGAGGAGATTGCCCGGCTGACCGAGGAGGAGCCGGACAGCGAGGAGACCTACCGCAGATTGCAGCAGCAGATACATGGTATAGCCGTTTCAATAGTGGAGGAATTATGATATGGCTTTTGAGAGCTTATCGGAAAAACTGCAGAATGTATTCCGCAGCCTGAAGGGAAAGGGCCGCCTGACTGAGGCGGATGTAAAGTCTGCCCTTCGCGAGGTGAAGATGGCTCTTCTGGAAGCGGATGTCAGCTTCAAGGTAGTAAAGCAGTTTATCAAATCTGTACAGGAGCGTGCCGTTGGCCAGGACGTGATGAACGGACTGAATCCGGCGCAGATGGTCATCAAGATCGTCAATGACGAGCTGGTTTCCCTGATGGGTTCAGAGACAACAGAGATCGCCCTAAGGCCGGGCAACGAGATCACGGTCATCCTGATGGCAGGCCTGCAGGGCGCAGGTAAGACCACCACCACGGCAAAGATTGCCGGAAAGCTGAAGTCTAAGGGGAGAAAGCCGCTGCTGGCAGCCTGCGACGTTTACCGTCCCGCTGCGATTACCCAGCTGGAGATCAACGGCGAGAAGCAGGGTGTTCCGGTGTTTTCCATGGGAGACAAGGAAAAGCCGCCGGTCATCGCAAAAGCGGCCCTGGAAAAGGCAAAGGCAGAAAATTTTAACGTAGTTATTCTGGATACTGCAGGACGTCTTCATGTGGATGAGGACATGATGCAGGAATTAATGGATATCAAGGAGCAGGTACAGGTGGATCAGACCATACTGGTGGTCGATGCCATGACCGGTCAGGATGCAGTCAATGTGGCCGAGCAGTTCAACAACAAGATCGGTATTGACGGTGTAATCCTGACCAAGCTGGACGGCGACGCCAGAGGCGGCACAGCACTGTCCATCAAGGCCACCTGCGGAAAGCCCATCCTCTACGTAGGTATGGGAGAAAAGCTCTCTGATCTGGAACAGTTCTATCCGGATCGTATGGCTTCCCGAATTCTCGGCATGGGTGATGTGATGACGCTCATCGAAAAAGCCCAGGAGAATCTGGATGAGGAAAAGGCCAGAGAGATGGAGCAGCGCTTCAAAAAGGCCCAGTTCGGTTTTGACGACTATCTGGAGAGCATGGGGCAGATGAAGAAGATGGGCGGCATGTCCAGTGTCCTGAAGATGCTTCCCGGTGTCGGCGCCAACCAGATGAAGCAGCTGGAGGATGCGATCGACGAGAAGGACATGGCCCGTAAAGAAGCCATTATCCTGTCCATGACGCCGAAAGAGCGGTCCAATCCCGACCTGTTAAACCTGTCCAGAAAGAAGCGCATCGCAGCTGGCGCAGGCGTGGATATCAGCGAGGTAAACCGCTTTGTGAAGCAGTTTGAGCAGACCAGGAAGATGATGAAGCAGTTCCCCGGAATGATGGGGGGTAAAGCCGGTAAAAGAGGAAAGTTCAAACTTCCCTTTTAACATAACAGAAAACCTAAGGAGGTGAAATACAATGGCAGTAAAGATCAGATTAAGAAGAATGGGTCAGAAGAAGGCTCCTTTTTATAGAATCATCGTTGCTGATTCCAGATCTCCGCGTGACGGAAGATTCATCGAAGAGATCGGTACCTACGATCCGAACACCGATCCGAGCAGCTTCAAGATTGACGAGGAGCTGGCGAAGAAATGGTTAGCTAATGGTGCTCAGCCTACAGAAGTTGTTGGTAAGCTTTTCAAGGCAGCTGGAATTGAGAAATAAGAGGTGACGCAGGATGAAGGATTTGGTAGAAGTAATCGCAAAATCTCTGGTTGATCATCCGGAAGAGGTGGAGGTTACCGAAAAGACAACGGGCAAGACGGTCCATGTTGAACTGAAGGTAGCTCCTTCCGATATGGGAAAAGTCATTGGAAAGCAGGGCAGGATCGCAAAAGCGATCCGGTCCGTGGTGAAAGCAGCAGCATCCAAGGATGACAGGAAAGTAATCGTAGATATTTTACAGTAATGTTAGAAAGGAGCTGTGTGAACAGCTTCTTTTTTCATTCAGCATATGAGGAGATCGGGAATGAATCAGGTGTTTCAGGTAGGCGTCATCACGACCACCCATGGAATCGGCGGAGCCGTAAAAGTATTTCCTACAACAGACGAACCTGCACGCTTTAAAAGGCTGAAGCAGGTATGGATTTCGGAGAGCCTGGATGCAGGGAGCCTGCTGGAAATCGAGCAGGTGAGCTTTTTTAAACAGATGGTTATTCTGAAGTTTAAAGGGATGGATAACATCAACGAGGTACTGCGCCTGAAGGGAAAGCCCCTGTATGTGCCGAGGGATAAGGCTGTGCCTTGCAAAAAAGGCGAATACTATATCGCCGATCTGCTCGGGATGGAGGTTTTTGAAGAGGGAAGCCGGATTGGTGTGGTTGACGATGTGCTCCAGACAGGAGCCAACGATGTGTATGTGGTAAAAGAGGACAGCGGCAGAGAGCTTTTGCTGCCTGCCATCAGAGACTGCATCCTGGAGATCCATGTAGAAGAAAACCGGATGGATGTTCACGTACTGGAGGGCCTGAGATGATGCGGTTTCATATCCTTACGCTTTTCCCCGATATGGTGATCAACGGGCTGAACACCAGTATCCTCGGCCGTGCCAGGGAAAAGGGACTGATTGATTTTCAGGCTACGGATATCCGGGACTTTTCGGTAAATAAGCATAACCGGGTGGACGATTCGCCCTACGGCGGCGGAGCAGGCATGGTGATGCATGCAGAGCCGGTGTACCTGGCCTGCAAATCCGTAGAAGAAAAAATCGGGGAAAAACCCAGGCTGGTCTATCTGACCCCCCAGGGAAGGCCTTTCACCCAGGCGATGGCAGAGGATTTCGCACAGGAGGAGGAGCTGGTATTTCTCTGCGGTCATTACGAAGGCATTGACGAGCGGGTATTAGAGGAGGTAGTCACGGACTTCGTATCCATCGGCGACTACGTGCTGACCGGCGGAGAGCTTCCGGCTATGGTAATGGTGGACGCCATTGCACGCCTGGTTCCCGGCGTATTGAACAATGATGATTCCGCCGAATTTGAGACCTTCCACGA
>JAHZHG010000271.1 GCA_019420425.1 Clostridiales bacterium | reverse complement strand
TGCTGTCCACCTGGGAAAGCAATGTGGTGGGAATCTGGATAAAAGAGATTCCACGCAGGTAGGTGGCTGCAGCATAGCCGGTCATATCGCCGACCACGCCTCCGCCCAGAGCAACCAGTATATCCCTGCGGTCAAAGTGCCGTTCGATCAGATGCCGGTAGATTTCGGCAATTGTATCCAGGTTCTTATGCGCCTCTCCTGCCGGAAACATGAATACGGTAACTTCCCTGCAGCAGGTTTGCAGGAGGCTGCGCACCTTTTCGCCGTACAGCTCTCCCACTGTGTTGTCCGTAACGATGCACACCCGTTTGGTCTGTGTTCCCATTTCCTTCAGGCAGGCGATCAGGCGGTCAAAGCTGCTGTCCAGAATGATGTTATACGAAAACTGGCCGTTTTGCTTTACTGAGAGTACGGCGCCCCTGCCCGGAGCTTTCTTTTTTTTCATGGTGATGTTCTCCTTTTATTCCCTGGTAATTTGTCGGTTATGCATATACTTTATACATATACCTCAAGCCGGACGTACGTGCGCCCCTTTTTGGTCAGGCTGCCTTCAGAAAGCAGCCTGAAACGCCCGAGTCCGCGTACGGATACCATGTCTCCCTCTTTTATCGGGTGTCCGTTGGAGGTGACCAGGCGGCCGTTTACGAACGTTCTTCCTTCTTCAATCATCCCGGTAAGCCCGCTTCTGGACGTGTGAAAGGCAAGGGCCATCAGGCTGTCCAGGCGCAGCGAAGCTACTGTTCCGCTGACCTCTGCAGCGGATGTCCGGGCGTTGAAGGTTTCGCCCTCTTCTGCCAGCCGGCAGCTAACGGTGGTGTGGCAGATACGGAGGAGCTCATTACAGATATGCTCTGCGTGGGCTTTGGCACAGAACAGGACTGCCCCGTCGTCGGAAACCAGAATGTCCCCCAGTTTCTTCCGTTCTATACCAAGGTTCATCAGGGAACCAAGATAGTCCCTGTGGGTCAGCTTATCGGAAAAACGGGGATTTTGCGGCCGGATATGTACCGCGGAGATGGGATAATCCCAGTCAAAAAAGACCTCTTCCGGTAAAAACGCGGCAACTACCCGCTCTGCTCCCTCATAACCGCCAAAAGTTTTCCCGTTGATCCAGGAAAACTTTTGTAAAGTTTGAAGAAAAATATTCTGTTCATTCAGATTCAGAAAATCACTGAATACCGGTATACCTTTATCCTCTGCGCGCCTGGCCAGATCCAGAAAGCGCCTCTGCAGCAGTTCTTCTTCTTTATTCATTCCCATGGCTGTCTCTGCTGATCAGTATACCGAACGGTTGGGTACGCCGATTGCGCCGCTTAAGATTTCCTGGAAGTCGCCGGAGATATCTACGTTCGCCGGAGTAAGTACAAAAATAAAGCTGCTGATCTTCTGAAGCTTGCCATGGATAGCAAAACAGGAGCCGGAGGCAAAGTCGATGATCCGCTGGGCAATTTCCAGATCCAGGCCTTCCATATTCAGGATAACGGTGCAGTTGTTCAGCAGCGTCTCCGTGATCTCCCGGGAATCCTCCATGGTATGCGGCTTGATCACGCATACCTCCATTCCGCTGCCGGAACGCTTGGGGCGGATCGGAGAGATTTTGGAGGATGACGTTTTTGCTTTAGCCAGGGATGGAGAAGCGGCTGCGGCCGATGTCTTTTCAGCGGCACCCGTATCTTCACCGAAATCGTCCAGATCATCGTAGTCCCGGTCTGACTTTTTAAACAGACGTTTTTTCGGCTTTACCTCATAATCATCATATTCCTCGTCCAGATAGTCCTCATCGTCAAAGCCATCATCATCGCCAAGACGCATTGCATTTAAAAATTTATCTAAAACACCCATTGTTTGTTAGCTCTCCTTTTATCTAAGCTTTTGTATAATTCCGCTCGCCGAAGATTCCGGTGCCTACTCTTACCATGGTGGCGCCCTCTTCGATGGCAATCTCATAATCGTTGGTCATTCCCATGCTGAGATTACACATAGTAATATTATCGATGTTTTTTTCTGCGATGTCAACAGATAATTTCTTTAAATTGCGGAAATGCACCCGGTTTTCTTCCGGGTTATCCGTAAACGGAGCAATGGTCATCAGCCCCTTTACCGAAATATGGCCAAGGGAGGAAATCTCTTCCAGAAACGGGATAACCGCTTCCGGAGAAAGGCCAAACTTGGATTCCTCTCCGGCAACGTTGACTTCCACCAGCACCGGCATAACGATCCCGTGCTTTTCGGCCTCACGGTCAATGGCCTGGGCCAGATGGACAGAATCTACGGAATGGATCATACATGCCTTATCAATGATATATTTGATTTTATTCGTCTGCAGATGGCCGATCATGTGCCAGTGCAGGCTGTCCGGAAAGTGGCTGAATTTATCCCGCAGCTCCTGGGGTTTGTTTTCACCAAACTCGATGATCCCCTCTCGGTAGATTTCATCAATCATCTCCACCGGCTTTGTTTTGCTCACCGCAATCAGCGTAACCTCGGACGGCGACCGGCCGCACCGGGCGCAGGCTGACCGGATATTTTCCTGTACCTGTTGTAAGTTTTCTTTCAGCAATGATTTCCCTCCATTAGTTTAATATACAATATCATCATCCGTGACAGAAGAGGCATCCAGAACGATGTGATCATACTGGGCCAGGCCAAAGGGGCTGTCACTCTCCACAATACAGAATTCTTCATTTTCATCGATGATTGTAATTTCTCTGAAAATGGCGTAGCCCTTGTTTATGTTATATACGCCCTGCAGAGTCTTGGATTTCTGAATCTGGTAGCGCTTGGCCGAATCCTTCATCACCACGTAGTCGCCCTGATTAAAATATCCGGTATCCACATAGTAGCAGGTATCCGTGGCGTCATAGACAGTGGCGTTAAACTTTTCCACATTTGCCGAGCCGTCTTCGCCAAAGCTTTCCTTGATCAGATAAATTTCATTAGTGGTGCTGTCATTGCCAAGGGCATATTCTTTGGGAATCTCCCAGAAGGTTTTTTCCACAATGGCTGTATTGGGAATCTTCAGGCCGGTACGCTTGCTGAGCAGAAGCTCGATCTCCAGATAGCGTTCGGAAGCGTAACGCACCAGCGAGTTGTTCAGTTCAATCCGTCCATAGCTGCCGTCCGCCCCCTGTACAATAGAAAAAGGGCCGCTGAAGGTAATGTTATCCTTTAAAAAGCGGAAGCGGATGGTGGACTGGCTGGATAGCTCAGTAACCATTTTCTGGGTGAGCGGCAGATAAAGCGCCCAGGTTTCTTCAGTGATCAGCTTGTAGATCGGGTCGCCGGACTTTACGCTGGTATTCAGGCGAAGATTCGACCGGGAATAGTTTTTCTGATCAAAATGCTCCTGGGTCAGCTGATCCTCGGTCAGGGTTTCATATCCGTCTACTGCATATACCACAAAACCGGAGGCCGGTGCATTGCACAGATTCACATAGCTTCCGGCGGAAGAAACCACCAGATCGCTGTTCTGCGTATTGGCAATTTCCAGAAGGGTGCTGTCCACGTCAGCCTTGAAATTGTAGACATTCTGGAACAGCAGGGGATCGTAATTCATGGCATAGGATGCCATACACTCCTGAAGCACATCCAGGTCATCCGCAGTCATGTTAGACAACTCTGCGGCAGAAGCGCTTCCGCTCTCACTGCCGTCTCCTGAGGACGTCTGGCCGTGTTCATTGATTGTGCAGACAGTGCTGCCGGAGCCAACCTTGCTGCCCTCACGCATATAATAGGAGACGGTGCCGGACTGGCTGGCATTGATAATCTGCTCTTCCTTGAGGGCCAGGGCGGTGAACCGATAGTTTCCGGTAATGGCGCCTGACGTTACCTCATATGCCGTGATGTGCGAGGAGGTCTTGTACATCACAAAGGTAATTACCATATAAACAAAAATGATACCAAAAATAAAGGTGCCAATATTGAATATGGGCATCCGTCTGTATTTTGTAATTTTGTTTGACTTCTTTTTTACTCCCAAATTCCTGACCCCTTTCTTCGCTATTTTATCACGTATTATGGCCGGGTACAATCGGCGATTTGTATAAAAACGCCGGAATTGGCAAAAATACAACTATTCAATATAAGGAGGAATGCATATGAACTGCAAAGGCTGTGACTATACTGCGCTGACCATTGTAATTATCGGCGCAGTAAACTGGGCACTGATTGGTTTATTCCGGTTCGATCTGGTTGCTTTTTTATTCGGCAATATGTCCTGGCTGTCCAGGGTAATCTATACGATCGTCGGAATCTGCGGACTGTATTTGATTTCCGCCTATGGGCGGATCGGCTCCAGAGAGTAAGCAGGCAGGCCGCAGAAAGCTTTTCGGGCTGCCGCCATTGACTCTGGCAGCAGCCCGTTATTACTGAATCTGGTATAAACAAATTCGATTACAATTTTATCATTTTAAAGCGCAGCAATTACGTTTTCACGGAACTTTTCCGGAAGCTGA
>JAHZHG010000270.1:3385-4481 GCA_019420425.1 Clostridiales bacterium | reverse complement strand
GTCAGGCGGCGGCAGAGAGTATTGTTCTGCTGGAAAACAACGGCGTGCTGCCGTTAGACAGCGGTTCACGGATTACCCTGCTCTCGGCAGGCGACTACAGGCTCTCGGGCAGCGGTTCCGGAGGAACCCGGGCTTCTGACGAGGCGACCATCACTGCCGCAGAGGGTATTGAGGCAAATGAAGATCTGGTGCTGGTCAGAGAGGTGGCTGACGAACAGGCCGCCATGGGGGGATTCCCGGGGCAGGAGGCCGAGACAGAGGCTGAGGAAGAGCTGAAAAAGGATTTCACGGAGTTTTTGAGCAGCGAGGAGAAGGCGGCGGAATATGCGGCCGACTCGGACACCGCGCTGATCTGGATCAGCCGCCAGCCGGGCGAGGGCAACGACCGCAGCGCCACAGAGGGCGACTGGTATCTTTCCGAGGAGGAGAAAAAGGCCCTGGAGCTGGCGACAACGTATTTTGAGCATACGGTTGTGGTATTGAACCTGCCGTCCATCGATATGGCGTGGGTGGATGAGTACGATGTGGATGCGGTAATCCAGTTCGGCTATGCGGGCGCGCAGGGCGGAGCGGCTCTGGCGGACATCCTTTCCGGTGAGGTAAACCCGTCCGGCAAGCTGGTGGACACGCTGGCCTCTCTGGAGAGCTATCCCTCCACGGCCAACTTTGATACCTTTGCCCTGGCGGTAGATGAATATACGATGACCGATGATTCGATCCGGCAGTGTCCGTGGTGGCTGGATACGCCCAACCCGGCGTATGGCTATGACAATGGCGACTGGATCCGTCCCTACGATGAATATTACTTCACCAAATACGAAGAGGGAATTTACAACGGCTACCGCTATTTCTCCACCTTTGCGGATATTGTGGCTGAGTATAATGAGACGGCGGCAGAAGAGGACCAGATCCCCTTTGAGGTATATTATGAATTTGGCTACGGCCTTTCCTACACGGATTTCACGGTTGAGATTACCGACTGTGTGCTTCCGGAGGAGATTCCGACCACAGAAAATGACCTGCAGATTTCCGTAACCGCCCGGGTGACCAATACCGGCGACAGAGCAGGCAAGGATGTGGTAGAGCTGTATTACGG
>JAHZHG010000270.1:736-3375 GCA_019420425.1 Clostridiales bacterium | reverse complement strand
TGCCAAGACCGATGAGCTGCAGCCGGGAGAATCCCAGGATGTGACCATTACCTTTGACGTGTACGATATGGCAGACTGGTACGAGGAGGATGCGGCGTACATCCTGATGGGCGGCGAATATAAGCTTTACGTGGGAGACAGCCTCTCAGGAGCGATGGAGAACAGCGCCGTATATACGCTGGACGTGGAGGATTACACGGTTGTGCGCGAGGGCTCCAATCTGGGCGGCCCGGATCAGGAGGGCGGCACCTATGACCAGTACGCGGAGGACTATCCGGAAATCGAACTGACCGAGCTGAGTAAGTCCGACTTTGCCAACACCATTCCGGACGGCGCAGAGGGCATTGCCAAGAAGGACACCGCGATTGAAGACCATGCGATCGGCGGCGAGGTGACGAGAGACCGGTTCCAGGCAGCGGTAAACGGCGAGGACGGAACGGAAAACTACGTCAGCCCGGATCCGGATATGACCTATACCGAGTATTACAACAGCCTGGTGGATGCGACAAACGAAGCGATTGCAGAGGCGCAGGCATTGTATGAGACAGAAGGACAGGCAGAATTTTTGCTTTTGGATGTATATGAAGGGAACTGCACCATGGAGGAATACCTAGCGCAGTGGACAGATATAGAGCTGCTGGCCTACATCGTAGGCGCAGGCCGTGTGGGACAGGTATTCACCGATTCTGACGATACCTCCGACGGCACCCAGGGAAATGACCGCCTCGGCGTACCGGCCTTCTCCGTAAAGGACGGCCCGAATATGGTCGGCACCAGCAACGGCTGCACCACCACCGCATGGCTTTGCGGAACCAACCGTGCCCAGACCTGGAACGAGGAGCTGATCTATGAAATCGGCGTGGCCTCCGGCTATGAATGCATAGCAGGCAGCACGGAAATGCTGCTTGGCCCGGCGCTGAATATTCACCGGAACCCGCTCTGCGGCCGGAACTATGAATATTTCTCAGAGGATCCGGTAGTCTCCGGCGTGATGGCCACCGCACTGGTAAAGGGCATCCAGGAGAGCGGCGCAGGCGTAACCCTGAAGCACTTTGCGGCAAATCAGATGGAGGGAGAAAACAACGACCGCTGGAACAAGATGGATTCCGTCATGTCAGAGCGTACGCTTCGGGAAATCTATCTGAAGGGCTTTGAGATAGTAACGGAAAACGCAGATCCCACCGGCGTGATGACTGCCTACAATATGATTAACGGAAAATATGCCTCCTGCGCAGATGAGCTTTTGGAAATCCTGAAGGAGGAATGGGGCTTTGACGGACTGTCCATGACCGACTGGTCCGGCGACTGGGGAAATCCCGTAACCATGTACCAGACGGCGACAGACATCGGAATGCCGGCCAACCTGTATATGCTCTCTTACCTGTACAATGCCCTGACCATTTCCCAGGAGGAGGGAAGGGGACTGACCTATCAGGAAGCAGGCGGACAGTTTGACGTAGACAAAATGCTGACCAGAGAGGATATTGAGGCATGCGTAACCAATCTGCTGAACACAACTATGCAGATGAGGGTATTTGCCGATTATTATGGAATGGAGTATACTCCGGAATATGAAGTTAGCGATCCGTTTACCGTGACGCTGGCAAAAGCAGAATAAAAGCAGCGTTCAAAAAGGAGCGAGACATCGGGAAACCGGTGTCCCGCTTTTTCCAAACCATAAGGAAGGGAGAATGGGTGTGGGAATATTAAAAGAGGATGCATTTTGGGGGTGTCTGGCGATCCTGTTTGAGGAGATCGCCCTGTTTTGGCTTTATCCGGCAAAAAAATTTATTAAAAATCCCTGGAGATTTTCGATTGTCTATGGGCTGGCCCTGGCGGCGGTCAATCATGTGATCTGTACGGCCGGGGTGCGAAGCGGGATTATTTTTTTTCTGCCCTATCTGGGGCTGCTGACGCTGGGATTTTTTATTGACATGCATTATATCAGCCTGCTGGCGGTGATACTTTTGTTTCCTACGCTGTCCACACAGACGGCATTTTTTATCTCGCCGGTTTCGGCGCTTTTCGGCGAGCGCGCTGCCCCATGGATCAATATGCTGGTGCCGAGACTGATGCTCCTTCCGGAATTCTGGTTTTTAAAGCGCTTTATGATCCCGGGAGAGGAAAGAATCCCCGCGGGATATGGAATCCCCTCCTGCTTTTTGTCCTGCATCAGTATCGGGGTGGTGTATGCCTGCAGGGGGATGGACGAGGAACTGCAAAATGTGCTGCGGGTGATTGTTTTTCTGCTGTGTATACTTTCCTTTTTGCTTTACTATTATTACTACCGGATGGCAATGGAATATACGGAAAAAACACAGCTTCAGCTAAAGAAAAAGCATTTGGAGGATACGATGCGGTATACGGAAAACATGGGGGCAATGTACGACAGGCTGAGAAAGCTGCGGCATGACAGTGCAAACCATTTTCTGATTCTGAACCAGCTGATGGAAAATCAGGAATACGAAAAGGCCTCCGCATATATCCGGACGCTGCAAAAGGGGCTGGATCAGGGGGTATTTATCAGCACCGGAAATGCATCGCTGAATGCCATCCTGAACGCCAAATGCCAGGTGGCGGAAAAGGAAGGGATCGAGACGGATTTAAAGATCATTCTGCCGCCTGCGCTTGTGCTCAAT
>JAHZHG010000270.1:0-726 GCA_019420425.1 Clostridiales bacterium | reverse complement strand
AGGTAGACCTGTGCACGCTGATCGGCAACCTGATGGACAATGCGCTGGAGGCCTGCAAAAATTGCGGCGGAGGGGAAATATCTGTCTATATCCGCCAGCGGCAGGCGTATTTTTTGCTGGAGGTCAGCAATACGATTCCGACAAGCGTATTCGGGGCAAATCCCCGGCTGGAGACGACCAAGGAGGAGAAGGAGTTTCATGGCCTGGGCATCCGGATCACCAGGGAGATTGCCGCAAAGTATGGCGGAGACGCTTCGTTTAAGGAAAAAGGAGGAAGATTTATCGCCCAGGTAAGCATCCCCAATCCGCAGGAAATGCCCTGAGCTGCCAGTGGAGCCAAATTCCTGCCAGTTGTGCCAAAATCATTTGTTTTTTTCCGAACTCTTTTATAATGATTTATATACATTAAATACAAGGAGGAAAATGGATGAAAAGAAAGGTATTATCAGCGGTTTTGTCTGCAGCCATGGCGCTGTCCGGCCCGGTCGTTGTACTTGCAGAGGGGCATGTAGTTGAAGAGGGGCAGGTGAAAGAGCAGCAGGAGAGCGCAGAGGAAAGCGAAGCAGAGGAGGTTTCCGAGCTGTATTTAGCCCATGCAGAGCTGGCGAAGACCGTCAGCGAGGAGAGCATTGTCCTTCTGGAAAACAAGGAGGAAACGCTTCCCCTGGCCGAGGGCACTTCGGTGGCGGTATTTGGCACCGGGCAGGCGGCATACTGGAAGTCCGG
>JAHZHG010000027.1:11256-15253 GCA_019420425.1 Clostridiales bacterium | reverse complement strand
ATATCAAAGTCAGCTACCAGAGACTTTCTACTTCCGAAGTATACACCAAGATCTCCGAAGAAGCCGGCAATCCCTCCGGCGACGTATGGTTCGGCGGCACCACCGATCCCTACAACGAGGCAGTTGCCGCAGATCTGCTGGAGCCGTACGACGCGATTAACGCAGTAAACCTGATTTCTGACGACTATAAGGATGCCACCAACTGCTGGTACGGCATTTACAAAGGAATCCTGGGCTTCATGGTAAACTCCGAGGAGCTTGACCGTCTTGGCCTGGAGGCTCCCAAGACCTGGGACGACCTGCTGAAGGAAGAATACGAAGGGCTAATCATGCTGTCCAACCCGAATACGGTCGGTACCGCTAAGCTGATCATCAACACCATGGTCCAGATGAAGGGCCACGACGAAGCCATGGAATACTTCAAGGCCCTGGACAAGAACGTTACCCAGTACACCAAATCCGGTTCCGGCCCGTCCAAGATGGTAGGCCCGGGCGAATGCGTTATCGGTATCGGCTTCCTGCATGACGGCATCTACCAGATCCTGCAGGGCTATGACAACATCGAGCTCATTGTTCCCGAGGACGGAACCTCCTTCGAAATCGGCGCTACCGCTATCTTCAAGGGCTGCGCTCATCCCAACGCTTCTAAGCTGTGGATCGAATACGCGCTCAGCCCCGACTGTGTAGACATTGCAAAGGAGAACGGCTCCTATCAGTTCCTGGTTATCTCCAATGCCACTCAGCCGGAGGAGGCAGAGCAGTTTGGCCTGGATATGAACAATACCATCGATTACGATTTTGAGGATGCAAAAAATAATATCGCACAGTACGTAGAAGATTACTTCGCAGCTCTGGGCGACTCCGCTGATGGTCGTTTCATGACGGAATAATCCGAAAAGACAGTTGATGATGGGGGGATGTAGTCTGCATCCCCCCAGTTTTTGTAAGGAGGAATACAACGTGTCATCTAAAAGCCAAAGAGCCCGCCTGGACCGGAAAAAGTTTTATTCTGATCCGATTCTGGTAGGCATGATCGCCGTCCTTCTGCTTTTCCTGCTTCTGTTTATCCTCTACCCGCTGCTGATGCTGCTGGTAGACAGCTTTTACACCGAAGGGAAGCTGACTCTGGATGTCTTTAAGCGTGTGCTCAGCCTGGAACGGTTCCGCAACGCGTTCGGCAATACCATTGTGCTCGGCCTGATTACCGGCCTGGCTTCCACAGCCATCGGCCTTTTGTTTGCCTATGTGGAGGTCTATGTTAAGGTGCGGACCAAGCTTCTGGAGAAGCTGTTTGCCGTGGTTTCCATGCTTCCCGTGGTCTCTCCGCCCTTCGTACTCTCCCTCTCCATGATCATGCTGTTCGGCCGCAGTGGCCTCATTACCCGTTCGCTGCTGGGCATCTACGACTCAAATGTATATGGCCTGAAGGGAATCGCCATTGTACAGACCCTTACCTTTTTCCCGGTCTGTTATCTGATGCTGAAGGGACTGCTGAAAAATATCGATCCCTCCCTTGAGGAGGCCACCCGGGATATGGGCGCAAGCCGCTGGAAGGTATTTACCAGCGTGACCCTGCCCCTTCTGCTGCCCGGCCTTGGCAACGCCTTTCTCGTTACCTTTATCGAATCTGTTGCCGACTTTGCCAACCCAATGCTGATCGGCGGCTCCTACGATACCCTGGCAACCACCATTTACTTACAGGTAACCGGTGCCTACGACTCCACCGGAGCCGCGGCCATGTCCGTGGTGCTGCTCTCGCTGACCCTGATCCTGTTTTTGATTCAGAAGTATTATCTGGAAAAGAAAACCGCGGCTACCCTGACCGGAAAGGCCTCCCGGATGCGTATGCCGATCACGGACAGAAGTGTGACCATTCCCCTGACCATTTTCTGTGTGGCTGTGGCCCTCTTTGTTGTGCTGATGTACATCATGGTGCCCTTCGGCGCACTGTTCACCCTCTGGGGACGGGACTACACCCTGAGCCTGAAGTGGTTCCAGTATATGTTTAAAACCAGCGGGCTGAAGGCCTTCAAGGATTCCTTTGTGCTTTCCCTGATCGCCGCCCCGCTCACCGCCCTGTTATCCATGGTGATTTCCTATCTGGTGGTCAAACGGAAATTCCGCTCCAAGGGCTTTATCGAGTTCGTCTCCATGCTTGCCATGGCTGTTCCCGGAACGGTTCTGGGTATCGGCTATATCCGCGGCTTTGCCAACGGCCTGTTCCGCACCGGCATCATGGACGGCATCTACGGCACCGGCCTGATCCTGATTATCGTGTTTATCGTGCGCAGCCTGCCCACAGGAACGCGAAGCGGTATCTCCGCCCTGCGTCAGATCGATCCTTCCATCGAGGAATCTGCCTATGACATGGGCGCCAACTCGGCAAAGGTATTTGTCACCGTTACCCTTCCGCTGATCAAGGATTCCTTCTTCAGCGGCCTGGTTACCGCCTTTGTGCGGAGCATCACCGCAATTTCCGCCATCATCCTGCTGGTGACGCCGCAGTATCTGCTGATTACCTGCCAGATCAACGAGCAGGCGGAAAAGGGCAACTACGGCGTGGCCTGTGCGTATGCCACCGTTTTGATTCTGATTACATACGGCATGGTTCTGATCATGAATATGCTGATCAAGCTGTTCGGCACCAGCCGCAAGATAAAGGAGGACGATTAGAATGGGTAAGGAAAAGAAGGGGGTCAGGCTGCAGCATATCTCCAAGATCTATCAGGACCCAAAGACAAAAAAGGATTTTTATGCGGTGAAGGACACCACTCTGGATATTGAGCCGGGTACGTTTGTCACCCTGCTCGGCCCCTCCGGCTGCGGCAAAACCACGACCCTGCGTATGATCGCCGGCTTTGAAAGCCCGGATGAGGGTGAAATTTACCTGGGAAATGAGGCCATCAACGCCCTCACCCCGAATAAGCGGGATACGGCCATGGTGTTCCAGAGCTATGCCCTCCTCCCCCACTACAACGTATTTGACAATGTGGCCTACGGCCTGAAGATCCGCAAGCTGCCCAAGGAGGAAATCCGCCGCCGGGTCATGGATATTCTGGAGCTGGTAGAGCTAAAGGGCATGGAATCCCGTATGACCAACCAGCTCTCCGGCGGACAGCAGCAGCGCGTCGCCCTGGCCCGCGCCCTGGTGGTGGAGCCCAGCGTCCTGCTCTTTGACGAGCCCTTAAGCAACCTGGATGCCAAGCTCCGCGTGACCATGCGTACGGAAATCCGGAAGATTCAGCAAAAGGTAGGCATCACCGCCATCTACGTAACTCACGACCAGGCGGAGGCCATGAGCATTTCCGATAAAATTATCATCATGAGCAAGGGAAAGGTGGAGCAGATCGGCACGCCCCGCGAGGTATATTACCACCCCAACTCCCGCTTTGTGGCTGACTTCATCGGAGAGGCCAATTTCCTGGATGCGAAGGTAGAGGCGGTAAACGGGGAAAAGGCGCAAATCACTGTGGCGGGACAGCGTATGGAAGTCAACAACTTTGCCAAAGCCCGGCCCGGCGACACGGCCTCTCTTGTCCTTCGGCCCGAGGGAGCGCATTTATCGGAAAGCGGACTTTTGGAATGTACGGTTTCCCTCTCCACCTTTATGGGCTCCTACCAGTATTACCATGCAGCCGTGGGCGGCATGACTGTCCAGATCACCGACTATAATCCGGTAAACAAAAAAATCTACGAAGCCGGAGAAAAAGCATACCTGAACTTTGATCCAAACGGAGTTTACATTCTGTAAAAATACCGTTACAATAAGGACAGGTGAGTTACATATGGGTATACGAAAAAAGCTTTATCTGTCCATACTGTGTTATTTATGTACTGCCGCAGCGCTTACCGCCTGCGGCAGATTTTCTGATGCCCTGGCAGCGGCTCCTCAGGCAGCCGTCTCACGGCCGGAGCTGACAGTCTACTGCCCCCATCCCCTCTCCTTTATCAATCCCGTAATCGCTGAATTTGAGCACCAGACCGGCATCCGGGTAAC
>JAHZHG010000027.1:0-11246 GCA_019420425.1 Clostridiales bacterium | reverse complement strand
GGCGGAACCGGCGAGCTGCTGGCCCGCGTAGAGCAGGAACAGGATGCTCCCGCCGGCGATATCTTCTGGGGCGGCTCCCTTTCCACCACCAGGCCAAAAATGGAGCTGTTCGCCGACTATCAGAGCAGCAATGAAGCATATACCGCAGAGGAATTTAAAAACAGTGAGGGAATGCTGACCCGGTTTACCGACGTCCCCAGCGTCCTCATGGTCAACCAGGATCTGATCGGCAATCTCCGCCTTGAAGGCTACGCCGATCTCCTGCAGCCTGGGTTAAAAGGCAAAATCGCCATGTGCAGCCCTACCAACTCTTCCTCTGCCTATGAGCATCTCATCAACATGCTGTATGCCATGGGCGGCGGCGATCCCGAAGCGGGCTGGGACTACGTCGCCGCCTTCTGTGAAAATCTGGACGGCCGGCTGCTTGACAGCTCTGCCGCTGTGTATCAGGGCGTGGCCGACGGAAAGTATGTAGCCGGCCTGACCTTTGAGGAGGGCGGAGCCAATTATATTTCCGCGGGAGAAAATATCCGCCTGGTCTACATGGAGGAGGGCGTCGTCTCCACGCCGGATGTGGTCTGCATCATCAAGGGCGCTCCCCACCTGGAAAATGCCAGGAAGTTTGTAGACTTTGTCACCAGTAAGGATACGCAGACGCTGATTGCCTACCGGCTGAACCGCCGGTCGGTGCGCACGGACGTGGCCGCCCCGGATTATCTAAAGCCCAAGGATCAGATCCGGCTGATTTCTGCCGACGAGGCAACCGTCAATCAGAATAAAGCCGACTGGCTGGCCCGTTTTTCCCGGCTGTTTGCCGATGCTTCCGGAGGGGAGGAAGAAAAGTGAAGCAGACAAAACCCAGCTATTTTAAAGACGAGCTGCGAAAGCTCTTCATTGAGTACACCATCGTCCCCGCGGCCGCCTTCACGCTGATCTGCCTGGCGCTCTTTATCTTTGTCAGCCTTCACACCCGGCTGTCCGGAAATGAAGATGACAACCGGCGGATTTCCGCTGAACTGGAGCTGGCCCTCGGCGCATATGAGAATCAGGTCGCCTCTCTCTCCCTGAACCCCGGTCTGCTGGACAAAACCGCGGACCAGGTACCGGTATTCACCCGTCTGTATCAGCTGAACAATGAGCTTTCCCACAACGCAGAGCTGTTTATCCTGGACCGGGAAAAATCTGCGGCGCTATCCAGCAACAAGGAACTGCCGGATTTTCTGACTGGGTACGCGGATGTGAACTGGGGCGTTTACAGGGCCATGGACGAGCAGCCGGATTCGGTCACCCTCCAGCTTTTATCCGGCACAAGCAGCTCCTCGCCTACCTGGCTTGCCCTGGGCAAGCCCATTCTGGACGACAGCGGCGTCATCCTGGGCTACGTGGTGATTACTCTGCCGGACTCGGAATTTCGCATCACCACAGATACCGCAGAGACACAGACCATCATTACCGATTCCTACGGCTGGATTTATCTGGCTAATAACTATACCTTCCTGGACAATGTCCACCGGGTCAGCCGGCAGCTTGAGGAAGCAGACGGATATCTCTCTGTCGGGAACAGCCAGTTTTTGATTACCCAAAACGCCGTGTGCAGCGGACAGCTTATCGTATACTCCATCTCCGATATCTCCGATACGGTAAAATCCCTGCTGCTCTGCTCCGGAATGATGCTGACTGTTTTGCTGGCTATCACCGTCTGGGTACTGATCAGCTCCAAACGGGTTACGGAGAAAAAGACTGAAGATTTTTACACGATTCTGAACGCAATGGAAAAGGCACGCGAGGGAAATCTGGACAGCCCAATCCGGCTCAAGGGAGAAAATGAGTTTCAGATTCTCGCGGACGCTTATCAGGAGATGCTGGACAGCCTGAAAATCCAGATGGAAAACAACAAAAAGATGGCAGATCTGGTTGTCTCCTCACAGACCAGGCAGCTGGAATCCCAGTTCAACCCGCATTTTCTGTTCAATACCCTGGAGACGATCCGGTATATGTATAAGATCGAGCCGCAGTCTGCGGAAAAGATGGTGCTCAGCCTCTCCGGCCTGCTGCGCTACAGCCTGAATAATACAGACCGTGAGGTCCCCCTCAGGGAGGATCTGGGCTATCTGGAAAACTACCTGACCATCCTGAACTACCGGTATAACCGCCGGTTTACGTATACGATGGATATTGCAGAGGAGGCGCTGGGCTGCCTGATTCCCCGGCTGATCGTCCAGCCCATGATCGAAAATGCCGTCAAATACGGCTTTGGCAGCCGGGAAAACCTGCATGTGGAGCTGAAGGCTTACTGTCACGAGGAAAAGCTGATGATCATCTGCCGGGATGACGGCGTGGGCATGTCCGCCGGAACCCTTGAAGAGGTCAGCGCTATCCTGAGCAAAGAAGAAAACCAGAGCAGCCATTTCGGCCTGTATAACATTCACCGGAGAATCCAGCTGCTCTACGGCCCGCCCTACGGCATCACCCTGCGGAGCCAGGAGGGCTACGGCACAACGCTGGTGATTACCATGCCAATCAGAAAAGAGGAAGAAACATGCTTAGAATCTTAATTGCAGAGGACGAAGACATTATCCGCAAGGGCCTGATCTACACCACAGACTGGCTCAGCATGGGCTGCGTGGTGGTGGGCGAAGCGGCCAACGGCCTGGATGGAGTGGAAAAAATCAAAGAGCTGAAGCCTGACGTGGTCATTGCCGATATCTGTATGCCGCTGATGGACGGTCTGGAAATGATTCAGGAGGCAGCCAGGTCCGTCAAGTTCAGAAGCATCATCCTGACCAGCTATGCGGATTTCAATTATGCCAAACGGGCCATCTCCTCCCGGGTGGACGAGTATCTCCTAAAGCCCATCGATGAAGAGCAGCTTGGAACCATCCTGAAGCGCCTGGCCGGTGAAATTGCCAGTGAGCGGCAGGCCGATTATGTGCTGGAACAGGCGGAGGAATTTGAGGGGATCAATCTGGAATATTACATGCAACGGGACATCTCGGAAAACCATTATGTGGCAAAGGCCATCGAAAAAATCCGCACGAACTATGCGGATAAGCTGAGTATAGAATCCATCGCCGAGGAGCTGGGCGTCAGCGCCAGCTATCTCAGCCGTAAATTCAAAGAAGTGACCGAGCAGACCTTCCTCGACCTGCTCAACAAATACCGGGTGCAGATAGCCATCAGCATGCTCAACACCGGGAAATACCGGATGTACGAGATCTCCGAGGCCACCGGATTTACGGATTATAAGCATTTCTGCTCTGTATTCAAAAAATATACGCTGAAATCACCGACGCATTTTGTACGGCCATAGGGTTCGGGCTGTTCGGGCGGCAGGCCATTGCGGTAAGCCTGCCGCCGTTCATAAGCAGTCGGAGGCTACGGAAACTCTATTCTATCAAATCTTTTGTTTTAACGGCAGTATATCCTTCGTAGTAATAGCTGTTATCAATGCCTTTCATATAGATTTCCCGGCTGTAGATCTCATCGGTCAGCGCATTTTTCAAAACATACTTAATCTCAATGTCCCGGACCGGGCTGCGCTCCATAGCAAGCAGATAGTCCTCTTTATCGACCTTACTCCAGTCCACCACCTGCCCGATTTCGCTTTTCAGCATCAAATCCAGCCAAATGCGCATACTTCGCCCATTTCCCTCTCTGAACGGGTGGGCAATATTCATTTCCACATACTTTTCGATGATTTCGTCAAAAGTAGACTGGGGCATTTTATCAATATTCTCAAGTGCCGCATCGAGATACATAAGCGGAGCAAAACGGAAATTGCCTTTTGCAATATTCACTTTTCGTATCTCCCCGGCGAAATCATAAATATCCGCAAAGAGATATTTATGAATTGCCCGAAGCGTAGAAAATTTACCCGGTTCCAGTCGATCCAGCAAACCACTTTCAAAAATCTCAAGTGCTTTTTTCTTACTGATTCGTTCTTCCTCACGAGCAAGCCCCGCTGAATCCGCAATGTTTAATTTATTTTCAAGTACCACAATGCACCTCCAAAAGGAAATTACATATATTATATCACTGTAGCCCAACAAATCCAATGTTTAGCAGGGATTTATCCATTAACTTCTGTAAGCAATACCTGTTACATGCTTTTTAAATATCTCTGCGTATATGCGCAAACCGCAAAGCATTTCCCGCATAAGTCAGTTTCAATCCCCGTTTTTTCCGTCATGATCTCGATTTGCTTTTTGTAGCATTTCTCTACGTCTACAATTTCTTCTCGCTTCATGCCGACTGTCCACAGGGCTCCATTCAATGCCTGTGCGGGACAGCTTTTTACGCACAGACTGCATTTGCCGCACTGTGACTGGCTGACCGGCCTGTCATATTGCAAAGGCGCATTGGTCAGCAGGGAAGAAATCCGTACGGCCGAACCATATTGCGGGGTTACCAGTAAACCGTTTTTTCCGATCCAGCCAAGTCCCGCCCTTGTGGCTACTGTTTTATGCGGGAGTGGGGATACTTTATGCGGATTCACCTTCACCCGGTCTGTGGTCTGTGCATAGGCTGCAAATCCGTTATTCCTTAAAAATTCCTCTCCCGCCATGACGATTTCGTTCAATTTCTGATTCAGCACAGAATACAGGCGATAGTATTCTATGGTCGGCGCCTCCTGCAAATCCATAACAACCCTTACCGGCAGTGGCACAGCAACGGATACCCCTGTGCCAAAGCCGCTGGTTTCCGTTTTTTCCATATCCCCGATTCCAACCAGCGCAGCTCCCTGGCCGTACAGCACCTGCTTTAATTTTTCTGTTAATTCCATACTATTTCCCCGCCTCTTTCTATCTGGCTTTTTCACTGACAATCCCCGGCAGCACGGGCTCATACCGGTATATACTCAGCATAATCCCAAACAGGGTAAAGGTCACCACCATCCCCGTCCCTCCATAAGTAATGAACGGACAATATGCTCCGATGGAGATTCCCCCCAGCGCATCGATGAGATACAGGACGAACTCTGCAATCAGTATACCTACGCAGCCCACTCCCATGATCATGCCCAGCTGATTTCTCTGCCTGAGGGAAATGCGGAAAAAGTGCAGAAAAAGCAAAGCCAGTACGCCGACAATCATGAGTCCTGCCAGAATCCCGTAGTAAGAAATGGCATAGGTCAGTACGTAATCGGTTATCCGTACCGCCTCCCCGTCGGCCTGCCCGGTCCCCTGGCCGATCCATTTGCTGCCTTCGATCAGTCCCCGGATGATATTCCGCTGATAGCTGTACCCGCCGGTGGAATCAAACACAGCCTGAATGCGTGCGGCGCGGTATCCCATACTGTAACGGCACGCCAGCCAGCCGGCCAGGGCCGGAATCAGCACTGCTCCTCCCCAGAGTCCTCCCAGGGTAAGCCTTTGGGAAATGCGGAACCAGTTTTTCCAGACAGACACAGAGAGTGTCGCCAGGCAGGCCAGCCAAAGCACGGCGGCCGTATAGATACTGGAGCAGGCAAAGGCCAGAAAAAGTCCGGGAAGCATCCAGAGCAGGCTCTTTCCCAATGCGTCTATCCCCCCGCCGCGCAGAGAATAGAGTATTGCCCCGTACAGCGGCACAAACAGGAAAACGAGCATGGGAATGTTTATGCTTATTCCATACAGATAAATCCACCGCTCTCCTCCGTTAACGCTGGCTCCAAACAGCTGCTTTCCCACGAGGAGAAAAGCAAAAAGAGCCAGCGATATGGCTTTTGCATGATGTCCTATCCTGCTGTAGTCCAGACAGCACACCCCTGCCATCAGGGCAAAGCTGACGGTCAGCAGGACCAGCTGACGCATCGGCCCTGCCGGCAGATATGCCTGCTCCGGCAGGCGCAGCTCCAGAAAATACTGGATAAGCAGCCCGGCAATGCCCAGCACGCCGATCACCCCTGCTTCCTTCCAGATCATCCGCGGGCGGTGAATCCGATCCAGCTCTTCCCCGGCCGCCACCGGATCGCCCATCTCCCGGAGCGCACGTTCCTGTGCCTTTTCCGGGCAGAGGCCCTCCTTCCGGTAGGCCTCTGCCTGATCCTCAATATGACAGCGGATCTCCTCCCGGACTGCTCCCCTTGCTTTTTTACAGCGAATCTGTCCCGTCAGGATATCCAGATATTCTTCTATGCCCATCAATCTGCTCCCCTCCCATTCTCAATTCAGCATGGCCGCAGGGTTCATTACCTGCGAAACCGCCTGTGTATATCTGCTCCACTCCGCCTGCTTTTCCTCCAGCGTCCGTTTTCCCTCTCTGGTAATGCGGTAATACTTCCGCACCTTTCCGGCTACCTCCAGCTCATATACCGACAGCAGCCCTTTTTCCTCCAGGCTGTGCAGCAGCGGGTAGAGCGTGCCTGCCTTCATCTCGAACACATTCTGTGAGCGCGCCCTGAGTGTATCGATGATTTCATAGCCGTACATATCCTTTTCCGATAAAAGCTTCAGCAGCAGCATCGGCGTGCTGCCCGAAGCCAGCGTTTTGTCAATTGCCATGGCTTCCTCCTTATATCGATATTCTATATAAGCATTATATATCGACAATCTATATATGTCAAGGAACCAAAGCTGCGTTCCAAAATCTTGGCAGCGCAGCTTTGGTTCCGCGCGCGTAGCTGCGCATCGTTTACCCGAAGGGCTTTCTTTCATAGGACGAACTTTCCTATGAAATGAAAAAATGTGCTTTGCACATCCTCGCGACTTTTATCTACCTCCCAGAAGCACATTTTTTCCGCGCCGGATGCATATTGCGTAGCAATAGAATACCTCTTGCATCCGTGCGCATCCTGTTGGAGGCTTTTGTATCATAGGAAAATGCGAAGCAGTTTCCTATGATACAAACAAAAGGCCCCGCTTTTCCCGCAAGGCCCATTTTGCATGAAATTTATTGGACAAACAGTGCTTCTATCTCTGCTGCATCCGGCAGCTCCTCTGCATTTTCCAGCTCAATCTGCTCTCCCCATGTACGCATCTTAGCGGCAAACCGCTCACTTGCAATGATTCCGGAAATACTGTCTCTATCGTTATCCAGACCTGCCCAATCCGGAGTAAACGTCTTTTTACAGAAAATGATCTGATAATCCTGGGCGACGTCGTCAAAATAGACGATTTCGTCCACCGCAGCCTCCGTTAAGGCGGCCTTAAATCCCGCAGAAAGGCTGGTGTTATCCGCCAAAAACAGCGTTTCTGTCACGCCATTTTCATAGGAGCTGCCGATTCCGGCTGCCAGCTGCTTTTCGTTTCCGCTGATCTCCTCCATCAGGCTCTCCAGGCTTTCTCCCTCCTCCAGGCGGGCCTTGTATTCCTCATAAACGGCATCGGTATCCAGCCACTCTGCCTTTTCCTCCTCTGTCATCTCCCCGCTCATCCCCGCCGAATGGGGAACCGCAATGTACTGCACCAGGTTTCCGTTCTCTTCGATATAGGCAGAAATATCTTCGTCCGTCACGCTATCTTGCAGCTCTCTGCGCTCCTCGCTGTACAAAATCGATATTTTGGTGCTATGGGCCAGCGATTCCCGGAAATCCTCCTCGGAAACCCCATACTCTGTATAGTATCTTCCATATCCCAGTTCATTCCAGTATCGTTCTACCGTATCCTCAATGGTTTCTTCCTCTTCCGCCCGGAGCTTCAGCTCTGCCTCATCGAATTTCTGCTCTACCGCAATAAACTCCTTCGCATATTCCACTGCCGTATCCCATATCCATTCTCCGGTATCCTTTCCCTCAATCCCGTTTTCCCAAAGCTCTTCCGTGCCGCCATTGATGCTGCACGCAGCATTGTAGGCCTGTACCGTCAGCCACGAAAACATTCCCTCCGATATTTCTCCGAGTTCCGACGCGGCCGCGCCTGCCGGCATTGCTCCCAGCAGTACAGAGACTGCTGCTGCAAATGCCGCTGCTTTTTGTCTGCTCTTCATCTGTCATCCTCCACCAAATCGCAATAAGGGAGCCGCAGTCTCCCGCGGCTCCCCCCTTTTTTCATGCTTATGCCCCGTATGTCTCAACACGCTCATCGCTGATCACGCCGGACCAGTTCAGGCCGTATGCAAAGTCATAGGTGTTTCCTTCAGAATCCACGTAGCATCCCATATCCTGAGGAACGTCCTCGTTCTGTGCCTCTACGGTATCCATGTCGATCGGCTGCTGCATCGGCAGTAATCCGGACGGCTCTGTATTGCCGGCAATGATGTCAATCGCTGCCTGGTCAGATACGCCAAAGCCTACAATGATCGCATCGGCCAGCGGCTCAACCTCAGCCCAAACCATCGGCTTGCTCGCTCTCATGTAAACGATAACCGGCTTGTCGCCCATAGCTGCCTTAGTTTCTTCCAGCATATCCAGCATATCTTCGTTGGAAGCAGTTACGCTCTTGCCCTTGTAGGAACGGTTCTCTACGGTATCGGTATAGTTCGGCTCGCCAGTCTCAGAGTTGAGGTAATCTCTTCCCGGGTCATTTGCAACTGCGGTTTCTCTTGCGTTCTCAGCCGTATACTCACGATACTGCAGGGAAATCGGCAGATATCCGTTTCCGCCTGCCTCTACATCTGCTGCGCTGTAGCCAACGCCGCCGTCCGGGCTGCTCATACCAACGATAGCAAAGTCAGCCTCTTCCGGGTTATCGGTTACATTGTAGTATTTCTCCAGCAGTGAGGTAACAACCGTAGGCGCGGTAGTTTCTGTCGTCTCACCGGTAAACCAGTTGTTAGAAACCGTGGTGTACTCCGGAACGTAAACGGTCTTCTTCTCTGCACTCTCATCATAAGCAGAGATGATGTTATCTTTATTCTTCAGCATAACAACGGATTTCAGCTGTGCATTGTAGCCTGCTTCCATGTACTTAGCGCATCCCACTTCTTCAGCGGTAGCTGCCGGATCCAGATAAGCATTCTCAAATAATCCGGTGTTGAAGATGTTGGTCAGCAGTCTGACTGCGGACTCGGCGAAACGCTTGTCGGCAAATTCCTGGCCCTGCTCTTCTACCATCATATCGTATGCTTCCATAACCGGTGCAATCAGGTTGTTTCCGCCGAACTGATCCATACCGGCCATCAGCGCCTGATAATGACGCTCTGCAATGGTGATATCCTCAACGCCCCAGCACTTTCCGGTGAAGGTATCCTCAGCCTGTGCGTCAGCAGTGATCATCCAGTCTGTACAGCATACGCCGTCATAGTTGTACTCGCCGCGGAGCAGCTCGTTGATCATGTAGTTACTGAAGCCGTTGCCGTAGTTGGTGCCGTCCTCGGCCTGTCCATAGGAGACGGTGTAGTACGGCATAACCGCGGTTGCAGAACCGGTCTTGCCGTCCAGCTTGAACGCACCCTCAGTAAATACGCTCATGTGCTCGTCAAAGTTATCTCCCGGATATACGGCAAATTTACCGTATCCGTAGTGTGCGTCACGTCCGCCCTCTTCCGGGCCGCCGCTGGGCCAGTGCTTAACCATAGCGTTTACGGAATCCTCGCCCCAGCCAAGATCCTCGCCGTTCTCATCGTAGGTGGACTGGAAACCGTCTACATATGCCCTTGCCATATCGGTTGCCAGTGCACTGTTCTCTCCAAAGGTTCCGCTCACACGGCTCCATCTCGGCTCGGTTGCCAGGTCGATCTGCGGGGAAAGCGCAGTGGAAATACCCAGTGCTCTGTATTCTGCGGATGCGATCTCGCCAAACTGTTTGACCAGAGCCGGATCAAAGGTAGCTGCCATACCCAGAGAGGAGGGCCACTGGGAGATATCTCCGGTGGAGCCAACCACGTACTCGGTAGCCTGTCCGCTGCTGGCCTCATGTCTCGGGTCAGAGCTGTTGTTGGACGGAATACCGTAGCCCATCCCCTCTACAATTGCCTGCAGATTGTTGTTCCATTTTGCAGCGATCTCCGGGCTGGCAACGGTGGTCACCAGAATGTGCCGGATGTTGTTCTCCGTGATGGCATCCATCGTGGTGGTGGCATCGGTGGAGGTGGCGGTTACGCCTGTGCCGGAAACCTCCTCGGACTCTACGGATGTATGTGCACTGTAAAGCATCAGGCCTGCAATGTTTTCAATACCGGTGCGTCCGTCGGCAACCATCAGATCTGCCAGATTCTTTGCTCTCGTGGCGGTATCCAGACGCCAGTCTTCATAAGCATCCAGCTCGCCGTTCTGGTTCAGATCCTTAAATGCATAGCCATCATCCTCCAGCAGAGAAACTCCGGATTCTGTGGAATAGCCAAGGGTTTTTCCGCCTTCCTGGACAACCAGGTTGTAGCCGTTTCCGGTTTCTTTTACTTCGTACTTGGCAGCTTCCTCTGCTCCGGCCATCATAGACAGAGAAGAGGCAGCCATGGCGGCTGACAGCACCAGAGAAGTCGCTTTACGCATTTTCTTCATTCTTCATTTCCTCCTGAATTCATGCTGATTCATCATTCGACACAACTCTCATTAAGCTATTCTGCAGAATTTTCGTTAACCTGTATATTATGTCGTTTGTGATGCTATTATATTCCGTCATTTTCACGAATTCAACTTCTTTGTCGCCAACTGCGTAGTCTGCCTCTATTCATTCAGCAGCAAAATACTGGTTTTCAGCGAATGGTCATTGGACTCTGTCTCATACATTCCTTCGTACGTCTCTACAATATTCCGGATGATCTTAAGCCCAAAGCCGTGCAGCTCCTTTTGCTCCTTGTCTGTCTCAAACTCCGGATTCTCCTCCAGGACGTTTCCGGCTGTTGAATTTTCTATCTCTACCTTGATATACGCCTTCTTTTTGGTAATGCAAAAGCGTACCTGCCCGTTTTTCACCTTCGCTGCTGCCTCGATTGCATTGTCACAAAGATTGGAAATCAGCGCATTCAAATCATACAGCTGCACCCTGCCTGCGCTCTTGGGTTCCACCTCGGTCCCCACCTCCGCGAGGAAATCCACCCCTGCTTTGTCCGCCTGCCTTTTCTTCTGATTCAACACCAGATTCAGCGCCCGGTTTTCCGTAAAGGGCACCAGGTTCATCCCGTCCATTGGCTGATGATGCAGCTTCTCCAGATATTCATGCAGTTCCCCGTACCGCTTATCCTCCAGCAGAGCATCCATACAGAACAGATGTGACTGATAATCATGGCGGAACCTGTGCATGCTCTCCTGCATCTCCTCCATCTGGGCCAGATACTTTTCCTGGGCGCTGATCCATGTATTTTGGGCGACTGCGGTCTTTCCTGCCTCGCCCAGCCTCACAATCAGACTGATCATGTAATAACAGATCAGCGGTACAAGGACGCAGCAG
>JAHZHG010000269.1 GCA_019420425.1 Clostridiales bacterium | reverse complement strand
TACCCTGTCCTTCCTGGGCCTGGGCGTAAAGTTCCCCTTCGCTTCCTGGGGAAATATCATCAATGACGTAAACAATGCCTATGTCATGACTCACTATTGGTTTATCTGGATTCCGGCCGGCATCTGTCTGCTGATTACCGTGCTGGGCTTCAACTTTGTGGGCGACGGCCTCCGGGATGCTTTTGACCCGAAGATGAAACGGTAAGGGAGGAAGAGAAAATGGCGAAAAAACATGCAGAAGGCTATCTTTCAGCCAAAGAATCCCGCCGGATTTCCAAAGAGAACCGTCGGATTACCAATGAACTGGAAAAAAAGCGCAAACGGAAAAATGTACCGGAGTCAGAGTATCTGACTACCATGCATGACGACCGGAACGCGGTAGAATTTGACAACCTGCACACCTATTTCTTCACCGATGCGGGTACGGTTAAGAGCGTAGACGGCGTTACCTTTGAGGTACCCATTGGAAAGACGGTGGGCGTGGTAGGAGAGAGCGGCTGCGGAAAATCTGTGACCAGCCTTTCCCTGATGCAGCTGATTCAGCGTCCCCAGGGCCAGATTGTAGAAGGGGAAATCCGTCTGAATCTGGGCGACAAGGCATACGATGTGGCGAAAGCCCCGCTGGAAAAGATGCAGGCGCTCAGAGGAAACTATGTGTCGATGATCTTCCAGGAGCCAATGACTTCCCTGAACCCGGTATTCCGGATCGGCGCCCAGGTGGACGAGGTAATCGCTCTCCACGACGGCGAGGGAAAGAGCAAGGATGATGTGAAACGGAGAACTATAGAGCTGCTGGAAATGGTAGGAATCGCCAACAGTGAGGGCGTATATGGAATGTTCCCCCATGAGCTGTCCGGCGGTATGCGCCAGCGCGTCATGATCGCCATGGCCCTGGCCTGCAACCCCAAGGTCATTATTGCCGATGAGCCGACAACGGCGCTGGACGTGACCATCCAGGCCCAGATCCTGGATCTGCTGCGCCAGCTGAAGGACAAGATCAATTCCTCTATCATGCTGATCACCCACGACCTGGGCGTGATTGCCGAGATGGCGGACTATGTGGTCGTGATGTACGCCGGCCGCGTGGTAGAAAAGGGGACGGTAAAGGAAATCTTTGAGCATCCCTCCCACCCATACACCATTGGCCTGATGGCCTCCAAGCCGGTTGTGGGACGCCAGGTGGACAAGCTGTATTCCATTCCCGGCAAAGTGCCTAACCCGGTCAACATGCCCAATTACTGCTACTTCAAGGACCGCTGCAACATGTGCGTGGAAAAATGCGGCGGTGATTATCCGCAGGAGATCAGCCTGTCCGATACGCACAAGGTCAGCTGCTACCGCTATGATGACGAAAAGGAGGGAAAATAAATGGAAAACAGCATTCAATACGATCCGCAGTATATCCTGATGGTCAATCAGCTGAAAAAATATTTTCCCATAAAGGGCGGTATGCTTTCCCGCGTAGTCGGCCACGTAAAGGCTGTGGACGGCGTTACCTTTAACCTGAAGCGGGGAACCACCATGGGACTGGTGGGAGAGAGCGGCTGCGGAAAAACGACCACCGGACGGACGATCCTGCGCCTTTCCGGAGAAAAGACCGGCGGGCAGGTGCTCTTCAACGGCCAGGAGGTTTATGACCTTCCCGCCGATAAAATGCGCGCCCTGCGCACCAAGATGCAGATTATTTTCCAGGACCCCTTTTCCAGCCTGTCTCCCCGCCTTCCGGTGGGTGAGATTATCGGCGAGGCAGTCAGGGAGCACAAGCTGGTGTCAAAGGCAGAGTTCAATGACTACGTGGATCAGGTCATGGACAACTGCGGGCTCCAGCCCTTCCACAAGGACCGGTATCCCCATGAGTTTTCCGGCGGCCAGCGCCAGCGTATCTGCATCGCCCGCGCCCTGGCACTGAATCCGGAGTTCGTTGTCTGTGACGAGCCGGTATCTGCACTGGACGTATCCATTCAGGCTCAGATCATCAACCTGCTGAAGGAATTGCAGGAGAAGTATTCCCTGACCTACCTGTTCATCTCCCACGACCTGTCCGTGGTGGAACATATTTCCGACGCGGTAGGCGTAATGTATCTGGGCAACCTGGTAGAGTACGGCGATACGGAGGATATCTTCCGCAATCCGCTGCATCCGTATACAAAGGCCCTGTTTTCCGCGATCCCGATTCCCGATCCGAACGCCCGGATGAACCGGATCGTGCTGGAGGGTTCCATTCCTTCGCCGGCAAACCCGCCGTCAGGCTGCAAGTTCCACACCCGCTGCACCCACTGCATGGCACGCTGCAAGGAGGAGGCTCCCGTTCAGCGGGAGGTTGAGCCGGGCCATTATGTAGTCTGCCATTTGTACGATAAATGATGGGAAAGAAAAAACAATATGACGATGATGACGGACGTACCATTGTGGACATGAGCCAGGTTCCTACAGGCCATTCGCCCGGAGGCTGGCGCCGTCCAACCATTCCGGAGCATCGCCGGCCTCCGGTGCAGCAGGAGCAGCCCCAGCGTGAGGAGCGCCCCTGGGAGGATAACCGGCCGACCCGGCGTGAGGGCTGGCTGTACGCGCTGGGAGCGCTGAAGGCGGCCCTGCTGATCGGCCTGGCTTATCTGGCCGGTCTGGGCATCATCATCGCCCTGATGATTCTGGTGTGGAAATAGGGCAGCACATTACCTGGCTTTCAGAAACTGCTTCCGGTAGGCCGAAGGCGTCATGCCCTTATATCTGACAAACTGCCGGGAAAAATACGGTGCGTTCTGAAAGCCGACGGCAAAACTGATATCTGTAATGGACAGAGAGGTTTTCATCAGCAGCATACAGGCCTTGTCCAGCCGGTATTCCAAAAGATACTGGCTGGGGCTTGTATGCTGATATTTTTTAAACAGCTTGAAAATATAGGTACGGTCAATATTGTTTTCCTCTGCCATTTGTGCGATGGAGATGTCCTGAAAATAGTGCAGATGGATATAGTGCAGAAGGTTCTGGTAGAGTACCTCGCTCTGCAGGAGTGCGGCGCCCATGGACTGCTCCCGTACATTCCGCAGATAATCCAGCAGAAGATAAAAACAGCCGATCACTTTGAAATCCTGCTTCTCTTTGCACGCGTCATAAATCTTTTCAAAATACCCTTCCAGCTCTGCGTTGACCTGATGCCGGATGAAAAAGCGTTCCCGGGTCAGTCCGCAGCTCTGCAAAAGCTCTCTCGCCATAGGCCCGCGTACGCCCACCCAGCGATAGCACCAGGGATTTTCCGCGACGGGGAAATATTTGTTGGAGGTATGGGGAGGAATCATAAAAAGATCTCCGGGATAAATATGTTCAACCCGATCCTGAACCTGGAAAATCCCTTCGCCCTTAATGCAGTAATGAATGGCATAATAATCAATGGGAATAAATTCATACGGCTTGGTCGGGAAGCAGGCTTCGTATCCTGCCTCGCAGATCTGCAGCTCCCGGCCAACCTGGGTTTCATAGAACGACATTCCGATTTGGTTTTGAAAGACAGACAGCATGGGTATCCTCCTGTAAATCCTTTGATGTCAACATAAATATAAAAGTATTCTACATTCCAATATAGTATATTATACCATGATATAGTAGAATGGGAACAGTCAATATATGCAATATCACGAAAACAGAAGAGAAATATTGCGGGAAAATGAGTGAAATAACGGAAAAGAGGTGGAGAAACTCCAAAAAAGGAGAAAAATTACTACAGAAGCTTGGAAACAAAAATGAAATTTTGTAAAAGGAATGTGCGAGGTAAAAGATGAGAAAAAACTGGAAAAACTTATGTGCTGCAGTATGTGCAGCGGCGATGACCGCATCCGTGGCTGCTCCTGCTTCCGGACTGGCCCTTGCGGCAGAAGAGGCAGAAGACCTGCAGCTGCAGTATGGAAACGTATTAAACGTATATGCAGACCCCAAGGAACAGCTGTACGGCTATTATTCCACCAATGAGTACAACAACTTTTCCGACATGGGCGCATGGCACGGCTATTACCTGCCGAAGGCAGATGCAGCCGATATCCAGGGAGGCTTTGCCGGCCCGGTGATCGTTGCCGAGGAATATCCGGTCAATCTGTCCGGAGCGTTCTGCCGACTGGAGGTATGCAAAGGCGATGGTACCGTATACGATTACGCAGATGCCGAAGCTACAGGAGTGTACTATCCCGGAAAATTAGTGCAGACCTACGAGTTTGAGGACATTACGGTAAAGATGGAGCTGATTTTTGCCAGCGACAGAACCGCACTGGTAAAGACCGAGATCACCAACAAGACCGAAGAGGACATGGAGCTGTCCCTGGTGTGGCGCGGAAACATGTACACGAACTACGGAAATGCGGACCGGCTGATGGAAAACAGCCTGGAGCCCACTGAGGACGGCGTACAGGTGAATTTCAGAGAAGTCCGCTCCATTTGGAACTATATGATGACCGACGAAGTAAAGGTCAATGTAAGATACGATCTGCCGGTAACGAGATCGGCCGGAGGG
>JAHZHG010000268.1:458-4499 GCA_019420425.1 Clostridiales bacterium | reverse complement strand
CCTTATCCGCTATTCAATAACCGCCGGCCCCATCTCCAGGCCGATTTTCACCCTGGTTCCCTCGCCGGGCGCGGATGTAATCGTTATCGTATGACCGAGCCTTTTCAGCACCTTGCGGCACAGATACAGGCCAATCCCTGTAGACTTCTTGTCTCTGTGCCCATTATAACCGGTAAAGCCCTTTTCAAAAATCCTTGGCAGATCCTCTGCCGCAATCCCCATGCCTGTATCGGCAATCACCAGTACCGGCCCCGGTTCCGTGTAAATGGTAATCTTCCCCTTTTCCGTATATTTCAGGCTGTTGGACAAAATCTGCTCAATCACAAATACGAGCCACTTTTCATCTGTCAATACCGGACAGTCCCTCACCTGAAAGTCCAGGCTCAGCTTCCGGCGCACAAACTGTCCTGCATACTTGCGCACAGCCTGGCGTACCATATCCTCCAGACTGCATTTCCGGATCACATAATCCGTAGACGCATCATCCGCCCGTACATAGGACAGCGCCATCTCCACATACTGCGATATGGAAAACAGCTCTGCCCGCAGCTGATCGTCCCGCTCCTCTTCTCCCCGCTGCAGCAGCAGATCCATAGCGGCAATCGGCGTCTTAATCTGGTGCACCCACAGCGTATAATATTCCTTCATCTCCGTGCGGTCGCTGTCGTTTTTAAACATCAGCCGCCGTTTCTCCTCCTCCATGCGGGAAAGCAGCTGCTGGTACAGCTCTTCCGTCATCCCTCCCGGCTCTGGCAGCCCCTCCTCCATCGGGTCGGCAAGCAGCTGCATCAGCCGTATGCCCTTCCGCCGATAGGACGAAAAATCCACTATCCCTGTTCCGATGAACAGCACTGCCGTCAGCAGCGTACCGTAGGCCGCGCCCTCCATCTCCGCCTGGTAGCAGTAAAACATCAGAAAATAAATGAAAACCGCCGCTAAAACCAGCAGCAGATACGTTTTCCTGTCTCTGAGATAATGTTTCAGCCAGAAGCTGCATTTTCCTTCTGCCATCCTTTCCTCCCTGCTTCAGTCTATGATCAGCAAATCAGATATCCTGCTCCCTTTTTCGTCGTGATAAAATCCTCCAGCCCGACTCCGTCCAGCTTTTTTCTCAGCCGGTTAATGTTTACTGTCAGCGTGTTCTCATCCACGTAGCAGTCCGTTTCCCACAGCTTTGTCATCAGCTGCTCCCGGCTCACCACACGCCCCTTTTTCTCCAGAAGTGTCTGAAGGATTTTAAATTCATTTTTTGTCAGATCCAGCACGGTATCCCGGTACTCCAGCTTCATCGCCCCTGTATCGAGCCGCGCCCCCCGGTGCTCCAGCCTGCCCGCGCCCATGTCAAAATCGTATGTCCGGCGTATCAGCGCCTGAACCTTGGCCGTCAGCACCTCCAGAGAAAACGGTTTGGTCAGAAAATCATCGCCGCCCATCTGTACGGCCATGATCAGATTCATGTTGTCCGATGCAGATGAAATAAAAAGAATCGGTACGGGAGACGTCTTTCGTATCTCACTGCACCAGTGGTAACCGTTGAAGAACGGCAGGGTAATATCCATCAGCACCATATGCGGGGCAAACTCTCCAAATTCCTCCATCACCCGCCGGAAATCCCTGATCCGGTCTGTCTGATACCCCCAGGATTCCAGCTGCCCGGCGATCGCCTCCGCGATCACCGGGTCGTCCTCTACAATTAAAATTTTATACATATGTCTGTTCTGCCTTTCTGCGTCCGCGAATCCGATATATGCAAAATACTATACCACACATCTCTTCAGATTTCTATCCACTCTCCACTGTGCACGTACATTTTATTCCTTCTTTCGGAAACAAAAATGTGCTTCGCACATCCGTGCGCATCCTGCCGGAGGCTTTTGTATCATAGGAAAATGCGGAGCAGTTTCCTATGATACAAAAAGAATATGCCTCCGGCACAACGTCCGGAGGCATACTCACCTGATATCCTATTCTTCGGGCAGCGCGGCCACTGCCTCATATTCCCGCAGAATAATCTGCTGGATGCGTTCCCGTGTAGCGGAGTTGATCGGATGAGCAATATCCCGATATTCTCCGTCTGTCGCCTTACGGCTGGGCATGGCGATAAACAGTCCTTTTTCTCCCTCAATCACCTTGATGTCATGAATCACAAACTCATCATCGATCGTGATCGAAACTACTGCCTTCATCTTTCCTTCTTTGGATACCTTTCTTACTCTGACATCTGTAATGTTCATACAGTGCGTCCTCCCTTATACATCATGCCTTATCGCGCAGTGCCCGCCCCGAAGGAGCATACATCATGGGATGCCCGAAAGGGTAATCTCTTTTTCTGCCGTACCGCCTTTAAGCCTTCCGGTTTTTGTTTTTGCTAAAGAACGTATCGTTCATTTGATTCTACTACTATTTTTACCCCATTTTCACCGATATGATAAGAGTTTGCACGAATGGTGTCCCTGCTTTCTACGATGCAGTTCTCAATATGTACGTTATCCCCCAGATACACGTCATTGAGAATTACCGAGTTCTTGATCACACAGTTTTCTCCAACAAAGACTTTTTTAAACAATACCGAATTTTCCACATATCCGTTGATGATGGAACCGCTGGAAACCAGGCTGTTCTTTACCTCTGAACCGGGATTGTATTTTGCCGGGGGCAGATCGTCTACTTTGGAATATACGCTCGGATACTGACGGAAGAAGTAGTTTCTTACTTCCGGATTCAGGAAATCCATATTGGTTTTGTAGTAAGACTCCACCGACGCAATATTGCTCCAGTAGCCGTCGATCTTGTAGCCGTAAATCCGCTTGATATTTTTATAGCGGATCAGCACATCCTTTACAAAATCAAACCTGCCTTCTTCTGCCGACTTTTCAATCAGCTCGATCAGCTGCCTTCTGCGGATAACGTAGATGCCGCAGGAGATGGTATGGGAAGTGACTGACATTGGCTTTTCCTCGAACTCTTCGATCCGGCTGTCCTCATTCATCTTTATTAAGCCGAACCGGGTTACGTCCTCGTCGCCGTCCACCTCTTTGCATACAATGGTCACATCTGCTTTTTTGGAGATATGATACTCCAGTACCTTTGCATAATCCAGCTTGTATATGCCGTCGCCGGAAGCGATTACCACATAGGGCTCATGGCAACGCTTCAAAAAGTCCAGGTTCTGGCTGATCGCATCCGCTGTTCCGCGGTACCAGAAGCTGTTGTCCGCCGTAACCATAGGCGGAAACACAAAAAGCCCTCCCTGCTTTCTTCCGAAATCCCACCATTTGGATGAACTGAGGTGCTCATTCAGGGAACGGGAATTATACTGGGTCAGTACGGCTACCTTCTGAATATGGGAATTGGCCATGCTGCTCAGGGCAAAATCAATACTTCTGTAGCTGCCGGCAATCGGCATCGCCGCAATTGCCCGTTTATTGGACAGCTCTTTCATCCGGTGGCTGTTGCCGCCCGCTAAAATCATACCTACCGCTCTCATGCCAATACTTCACCTGCCTTGTCCAAAGTCTCGCCGCTTGCCAGTACGCCGTCCGGATAATCCTCCGGTACGGTAACTCCGGCGATCGCTGTATTCTTTCCGATGGTCACATTGGGCGGAACTACCGAATTTTCTCCGATTACTACAAGGCCGAATGCGTATACCTTCGGCTTTGCCTTGTTGATGATGTCCTCGCCTACACCCAGCACGGCATGATCGCCGATTACCACATTTTCGGCAATGATGGACTTGTCCATCACAACGCCCTCTCCGATCACTGCGTCCTGCATGATGATGGAGTCGCGGACTACGGCGCCCTTCTTAATCGTTACGCCGGAGCCAATAATGGAATTATATACCTCTCCGTAAATCTCACTGCCGTCGCCGATCAGCGATTTGAAGATCTTTGCCTCGCTGGATATGTACTGGGGCGGAATAATGTCATTTCTGGTGTAGATTTTCCAGAACTCCTCGTAAAGGTTAAATTCCGGAATGATATCGATCAGCTCCATGTTGGCCTCCCAATAGGAGCCAAGGGTTCCCACGTCCTTCCA
>JAHZHG010000268.1:0-448 GCA_019420425.1 Clostridiales bacterium | reverse complement strand
GCTCCCCATAGAAGCCAGATTGCTCTTGGGATGCTCCGGTTTTTCCTGGAATTCCGTGATTTTGCCGCTCTCATCGGCAACGACAATACCGAACCTGCTGGCTTCCTCCTGCGGTACCGGCATTACTGCAATGCTGACATCTGCATTGTGGGATTTATGGTAATCCAGCATAATCTCATAATCCATTTTATAAATGTGATCTCCGGATAAAATCAGAACGTAATCCGGGTTGAAGCTCTCCATATAGGTCAGGTTCTGGTAAATTGCATTTGCCGTACCTGTGTACCATTCCGTGTTTTCCTTCTTCTCGTAAGGCGGAAGAATAGAAACTCCTCCGATATTCTTATCCAGATCCCACGGAATGCCGATTCCGATATGCGTGTTCAGCCGAAGCGGCTGATATTGAGTAAGTACGCCGACTGTATCAATGCCTGAATTGATACAGTTG
>JAHZHG010000267.1:2909-4528 GCA_019420425.1 Clostridiales bacterium | reverse complement strand
GGTGGCTCCCGCCGCTCCCCAGGCGGGCCCAAGATCCGCATTTCCCTGCTCCGCTCCCAGCTGCGTGCCGTAGCTGAACATGATATACGCGCACAGCAGGGAGACCAGGGCATTGACAATCTGCTCAATGACCTGGGAAACCGCTGTGGGGATCATCGTAGAGTGGCCCTGGAAATAGCCTCTGAATGCGCCCACAATCGCGCAGATAAAAATCGCCGGTGCAAGCACCTGCAGGCCATATTTGGCCAGCTCAAAGGACATGACGTATTTGGTGATCAGGCCGGAGCACAGCCAGGTAAGCAGCGCAAGCGATCCGCCTGACACCAGGCCGAATTTCACCGCGCACAGAAAAATCCGGTGCGCATTCCTCGCCTCTCCCCTGTTCAGCCGTTCCGATACCAGCTTTGACACTGCCAGCGGAAGGCTGAAGGAAGAAACCATCAGAATAATCGTATAAATTTCGTTGGCCGTGGAATAATAGCTGCTTCCCAGCGGCCCCAATATATTGTACAGGGGCAGACGGTAGACCATCCCGATGATTTTCGCGATGATGGATGCCGCTGCCAGAATAGTGCCCTGTACAAGAAAGTCTTTACTGTTTCGCCTTTTGTTTTTCACGTTACCCTCTTACTCTCTCCCCGGTTCCTGACCGAACGTTATTCTTATAGAAGATCCTGCGCCGAGCCGATCTGTACATCGTCGGCATAGGTGTCCTGGACAATGCATACCCAGGTCTTGCCCTGGTTCAGCGTGATCTCATTGCCGGCAGCGTCATAGTAGCCAACCGGTCCGAACAGATCCTTGGAAGTGTCCTTCTTTCTCCAGGTGATTTCGATGGCCTTGCCGTTTGTGATATACCAGCCGCTTCCTCCGCAGGCCGGATCGATATCCAGATAGCCGTTTTCGTCAAAAGGCTCCCAGCCGCAGTTCTGGATCAGAATGTTGTTGTAGGTCAGCTGCTCTCCTGTGCTGCCTTCAACCTGGGCGTCGCCGTACTGATAGCGGCGGTAAAGTCCGGTGGAGCTGTCATACTCAAACCGGGCGTTGTTGAAGGAGTATCCGGGAATAACCACCTCGGCGTTAATTCCGTTATCCAGGGTTACGGTCTGTCCGTCTGCGGCGAACTGGTAGTGACCGGTATAGTCGTCGGCGTATTCGGTGCGGTACCCCTTATAGGCGATGCCGTCCTGGAGACGCTGGTAATCGGTAAATACGTTATGCGGGGCTACACGGTCATCCGAACGGTAGTAGACGATATCTCCTTCGCTGTCCAGTCCGCTCAGGTTGTTGGTGTCCGGCAGATCCAGAAGGGCAAGGGCGTATACGGCCTGTCCAAAATGGGCGTAAATCGCATCAAACTCTCTTGCATAATATACATAGTAGTTTCTGCAGCTGCGGATGGAACCGATTCGCTCACAGTCCTCGTAATCCTCGCTGATTCCCATCAGACGGGTAATGCCGCCCTCAACCGGAGCCTCGTATACCACGTCGCAGTGGTCGATTCCCCACTGGGGAACTGCGTCAATAATATTGTTAAACATAAACGCAATCGGGCGCTTTCTGCCGATTTCCGCAGGGACAAGCTTGCCGGAAAGATAGCTGTAAACCATGCCGTCCTC
>JAHZHG010000267.1:982-2899 GCA_019420425.1 Clostridiales bacterium | reverse complement strand
GCGCCGATGCCTACCAGGCTCTCTGCTGACTGGGTTTTGTTCGTCTCGGCAGTCGTTTCTGTGGACGCCGTTTTTTCCTTACCGCAGCCTGCCATGGCAAGCCCTGCGGCCAGCATAAGGGCCGCTAATGCCAATTTTCTCTTCATAATAATTACACTCCTCTCTTTCAGCGGCTGATCTGTAACCGTTCCAGTACAGCTTCCTGCAGCCGCTCCATCTCAGATGCCTCCTCAGGTGTCATATGGTCAAACCCCATCAGGTGCAGCATACTATGGGCAATCAAAAATGCATATTCGCGTTTGATCCCGTGGCCAAAGGCATCCGCCTGCTCCTGTATCTTTCCGGCAGACAAAACAATATCCCCCCGCACCAGCTCCCCCGTGTCCGGGTCAAAGCACTCGCTCTCTTCGGCTTCCTCCAGAAAATCAAAATTTCCCGGAAGCTCATATTCGAGCATGGGAAAGGAAAGCACATCTGTGCTCCGGTCGATCTGACGGTATTCCAGATTCAGCCGGTGTACCTCTTCGTCATCCGTGAGCAGGACATTCACCTGGGCCTCGTAGGGACAGCCGATATAGTCCAGCGCCTCGGCGACTACCTCTTCCGCCAGTGTTTTCAGCGGCAGACCGAAATCCGTATCGCTTTCGTTTTCAAATATTACCGTCATTTCGTCACCTTTTTCCCGTTACCCGCCGCTGTTCTCTGGCGAGCTGCTTTTTCTCGTAATCCTCGTAGGCAGTAACAATCTTCTGAACCAGCGGGTGGCGGACCACATCCTTGCTGGTCAGTGTACAGAAACGGATTTCCTCCACATTTTTCAGTACCTTTACCGCCACATCCAGGCCGGAAACTGCTCCCGAGGGAAGATCCTTCTGCGTCAGGTCGCCGGTAATGATCACCTTGGAACCAAAACCGATTCGTGTCAGAAACATCTTCATCTGCGCCGGAGTGGTGTTCTGCGCTTCATCCAGAATAATAAAGGCGTTGTCCAGGGTGCGGCCCCGCATATAGGCGAGGGGAGCAACCTCGATCAGACCCTTCTCCATGTTTTTCATAAAGCTCTCCGGTCCCATGATCTGATAAAGGGCATCATAAAGGGGCCGCAGATACGGATCAACCTTGCTCTGCACGTCGCCCGGCAGGAAGCCTAATTTCTCCCCGGCTTCGATGGCAGGGCGGGTCAGGATAATGCGTCCGACCTCCTCCTGCTTAAATGCGGTAATCCCCATGGCCATGGCCAGGTATGTCTTTCCGGTGCCGGCAGGGCCGGTGCCGAAAACAATCATGTTTTCCCGGATCGCATCTACATAGTTTTTCTGTCCGATCGTCTTTGGACGGATCGGCTTGCCGTTTATCGTATGACAAATGCAGTCTTTATCCACTTCTACAATGGCAGATTCATTGTCCTACATGGACAATGAAAGGGTATAATCTACCTGCTGTTCCGAAATAGAGCCGTCATGCCCCGACAGCTCCACCAGGCTCTCCAGAACCCGTTTGGCCCTGGCCGCCCCGTTCGGACTGCCCAGTATCTTAACCGCGCCATCCCTGCTGATGACGGTTAACTGCAGGGCACGTTCAATCTTTTTGATATACTGATCGAACTGGCCGAACACGTTTTTCTCATGCTCAGCGGGAATGACAAGATTTAATTCTACCATGCTCATTTATGTCGTATTTCCTTCCTGCGCCGGAGCGGATTCCTGACCGTATTCGATCGGGGCGGGTGTTCCGGCTTCTTCCACGATAATCATACTGCCCGATGCTGTACAGGAGTTCCCATACACACCTATTTTAACATTATTTTCAAATATGTGTACCCCCTTTTCTCTTAAATTTTTCAGAAATTGCAAAAGCTCCTCTTCTGCCTCGGCGGTTGCCTCCTCTTCGGTTTTTTTCTGCTTGACGGTTTTGTAC
>JAHZHG010000267.1:0-963 GCA_019420425.1 Clostridiales bacterium | reverse complement strand
TATAGGTAATTTGGATAATGAAGCGGATACGCCTATATTTTCCAGAAATTTTGATGGACTTGTTTCTATTATTCCATCATACTCGGCGAACCCCATGTCTGTGGACGGAAGGCCAAACCAGGCGCCGGAAAGCTGGAGGAGATACCGGGTTTTGGTGCGGCCGGTATATACCCGTACTTCTTTCACCATGGAGATACTGCTCTGGTAATCCAGACTGGTCTTTACCTGGATTTCCCCGTCGGCAGCCACCTCATGGACAGCGGCCAGCTCGTTGCTGTCGTTAAATATTTCCAGCCTTCCGCTGATCAGCACATCTCCTTTTTGAACCGTATCGCCCACAGAAACCAGCGGCGTGCCCTCCCGGGTAATCATAGATACGACCTCTCCGTCCACTGTGCTGACCAGGCTGCGGGGAGATTTTTCTTCTTCTGTTCCGGCCGCCTGGGCAGCGCCGCTGTCCGTATTTTCCGTCACATCAATGAACAGGCGGGTTCCCTTTAGCTTTACGGAAACCCAGGTAAAGTCGCTGAATTCCATGCGCAGCCTGGCAGCCAGTTCTTTGCAGTCGATGCTGCCCTTTCCGGTTCCCGGACGTATCTGCTGGCTCTCCAGAAATTCCAGGATTATGCCGTCTGTCCGCGTCAGATTTCCGTTGATCTCAATCCCCCAGATAAAGGAGGAAAGGAAAAAAATACAGGCAAAGCCCATGGCGACTCCCAGAGCAAAAGCCTTTCGCTTCCGGTGCGTATGCAGCCAGAAGGGCAGGCCGCGCTTCTTCAGCAGCCGTACGCGCACGCCGCTTTTGGCGGCCAGGGGCTTCAGCCGGAAAAAGTCATCAACCGACAGGGAGACCTCGTAACCCTCCTCTGCCGGCTGAAGGTCCCAGAGATAAAGGCCGTGCCATGCGCAGAGACTGAGAAAACGGTCGCAGGAGCCGCGGAAAAACCGGAGCCGGACATAACC
>JAHZHG010000266.1:1466-4530 GCA_019420425.1 Clostridiales bacterium | reverse complement strand
GCTCATGGATATAATGGCAGCCGCTCTGATGCATCACCGCTCCTGCGCAGAAGAAGGAACAGATCTTCATCATCGCATGGAACACCAGGTGGCACAGCGCGCCCACCAGCCCCAGCGGGCTCATGATCACTGCCCCAAACAAGATGTAGGACAGATTACTGATCGTAGAATAGGCCAGCCGCCGTTTTAAATGGGTCTCCTTCAATGCCATGCTGCAGCCATAGACAATGGTAATCAGCACAAAGACCGTCACTACCGTCTGTGCCCAGCTGCCCCGGAGGAAATCCGCCCCAAAACTGTAATAGGTCAGGCGCAGGATCGCAAAGGCTCCCGATTTTACCACTGCCACCGCATGGAGCAGAGCCGTTACCGGAGTGGGCGCCACACCGGCATCCGGCAGCCAGGAGTTAAACGGCCAGATGGCTGCCTTGACGCCAAAGCCAAAGAACGCCAGCACATAGACCAGATACATCATATTCGTCCGGTCTCCGATCTTCTCCAGATCCAAAACGCCGCCCAGGGTAAAGTCCCCGGTTTTTCCGTAGCTGATAATAAAGATCAGCCCGATAAAGGCAAAGGCCGCTCCGCCCAAGGAGTAGTACAGATACTTCCGGCTGGCCAGGATTGCCTCACGGGTCAGCGTATGCATGATCAGCGGCAGGGTAACCAGCGTCAGCATCTCGTAGAAGCAGTACAGGGTAACCATATCCTCCGCGGAGGCAATCCCCAGGGTTACCCCGTAGGTGATGGTATAAAACATGAAAAAGATTTTTTCGTGGCCTTCCTTTGTCATATACTCAAAGGCATACAGGGTGGCCAGCGGCCACAGGAAGGCAATCAGCCCGGCAAATACGCTCCCCATTCCGTCCAGCTGGAAGCTGATGGTCAGCTCTCCGGTCAGATAGATGAAATAAAACGAATTTTCCGGCCGATGGGTGATCAGCAGAAAGACCAGCACCGAGGTCAGCAGCACCACTGCCTCTGTATAAATCAGACGCGCCTTCCTGCTCGGGAAAGGAATCACCGCGATCAGCGCTCCGCCGATGATTGGCAGCAGTATGGCAATAAACAACAATACTTCAGGCATGACAGGCTCCTCCTTTCTATCACAATACGCCTGAGGACAGCGTATACAAAACGTCCGTCAGTCCTCCGGGAATCAGGCCCAGCAAAACAGCCAGCACAGCAAGAATCAGCAGCGGCACGGTCATCAGAAGGCCTGCCTCATTTTTCTGCAGCTTTGTATAATCTGCATCGGCTCCGGGGAAAAAGCCCTTCATGGTCACTGGCAGCAGATAGCCTGCCGTCAGAAGGGCGCTGATCAGCAGGATTACCGGCCCCAGCCAGGAAGCCGCGCCCACAGAGGCGTCAAGCGCTCCCTCGGCGAGATGCCATTTGCTGATAAACCCGCAGACAGGAGGAATGCCAACCAGGCCCAGTGAAGCGATGGTGAAGCTCCAGGCAGTCACCGGCATCTGCTTGCCGATTCCCGTCAGCTCGTCCACCCGTGTCTTTCCGGTCTGGAAGATGACCGCTCCGGCGCAGAGGAACAGCGCACATTTCAGTACGCCGTGGAAAACCACGTGCAGCAGCGATCCGGCCATGGCCTCCGGCTGCAGAACGGCAAGTCCGAACAGAATATAGGATACCTGGCTGACCGTGGAATACGCCAGACGCTTTTTCAGCACCTTCTCCCGATAGGCCTGCATGGAGCCCATAAATACCGTAATGAGGGACAGAACGATCCACACGTCCTGCACCCAGGTACCGCGGATCAGCTCAGCTCCCGCCGAATAAAATACGGCCCGGATCATGGCCAGCACGCCCGCCTTTACGATCACGGAGGACAAAACTGCCGACGCAGGCGCGGGAGCCACCGGATGGGCGGTCACCAGCCAGGCGTGCATCGGAAACATACCTGCCTTTACGCCAAACCCGAGAATCATGAAAAATACGGCCAGAAGCAGCAGGCCTTCATGCCCGGCGGCAGCCGCGTTCAGGCTCCCTCCGGCGGCAAAGGACACCGCGGCATCCGAATACTTACACAAAACAAACACGCCGAACAGCGCCATATACGCTCCGCACAGAGAGTACAGCAGGTATTTCAGCCCGGCCATAATCGCCTCCCGTGTTCCCGTATGCAGCACCAGCGGCATAGAGCTCAGGGTCAGCAGCTCATAAAACAGATACATCGTGACGAGGTTTCCCGCGCAGTACAGGCCCATCAGCACGCCGTAAACCATGAAATAAAAGCCAAAATACCGCCTTTCCTTTTTTTCATGCTCCATATACTTCAGCGAAAATATTCCGGCAAGCAGCCAGATTACGGAAGCTGTTCCCATAAACACCTTGCCCAGGCCGTCCAGTCGGAAATAAATGGGAACATCCTTTATCAGATACCAGAGGGTAACGCTCTGCTCTCCCGGTGAGAAAATCAACACAAGGGAAAACACGGTATTCAGCGCCAGCGCAGCCGTTACGGCCCCGTGCAGCTGTCCTTTTGCCTCCGGATTTTCCAGGCCCGGCGCCTTTTTGCAGTTTTCCCGGACTGCCTGTATTTCCAGCAGTATTCCCATCAGCAGAGGAAAACCGATCGCAACCAATATCATCTGTATTCCTCCCTCCTATGAAAACATTTCCAGGCCCTGCGTCACCAGATCCAGAATCGGCTGGGAGCACATGCCGAGTACAATATTCAGCGCAATAAAGCAGACCATCGCTCCCGCATACGGCCAGTTGGACGAAAGGGGGATGGATGCATACCGGCACTTCCGTACCGGTGTGTAAATACGGATCACGGTTTTCATAAAGTAAATCGCATTCAGCACCGTACTGATGGCCAGGACAATCAGCGTGGGCAGCATCTTGTGCTGGTGCCCCACCGCCGCTTCGGCAAACAGCAGCTTGGAAATGAAACCGGAAAACGCCGGGATGCCTACCATGGACAGCGCGCCGACGGTAAACGCCACACCCGCAATCTTGTTCCGGTAGCCCGCGCCGGTCAGGTCAAAGAAATCCTTGCTGCCGTCCGTCGCATCCGTCAGTCCCGTCGCCGAGACGAAAA
>JAHZHG010000266.1:0-1456 GCA_019420425.1 Clostridiales bacterium | reverse complement strand
CTCTGTGCCCAGTCCGAAGCCCATGTAAATATAGCCGATCTGCGCCACAGAGGAAAAGGCAATCATCCTGCGGATATCCTTCTCCTTGATGGCGCTTAAGGAGCCGAAAATCATTCCCGCAAGGCCGAACACAAACAGCACATTGATCACCTTGCTCTCGCAGATCACTTCAAAACCGATTACCCGGTAAAAAATCTTCAGCAGAAGGAAGATATAGCCCTTGGACACCAGGCTGGAGAGGATCGCCGCTGAGGATACGGTGGAATAGCCGTACGCATCCGGCAGCCACGTATGGAACGGAAACAGCGCGCTCTTGATGGCCAGTCCCACACTGATCAGGCCAATGGTCACCATCAGCGGCACCTCGTATGTCCCGCTCTCCACCAGCAGAGCAACGCTTTCCTTGATGTTGCTCATCAGTAAATGGCCGGTAAGGTCATACAAAAAGCAGATTCCCATCAGCAGCATACCGGAGCCCAGAAGGCTCATAATCATGTATCTGGCCGCAGCGACAAAGGTCCGGCCTTTCTGCCGGATCATAATCAGTCCGCAGGCCGCGATGGTGTTGATCTCCACAAATACATAAGCCGTAAACAGGTCGTTGGTGTAAATCAGCGCCAGCAGGGAGCTGAGCAGCAGATCAATCATAATAAAATAGAGGTTTTTCTTTTGCTCTGCAATCTCCGTATCAATGTGCCGCATCCCCCCGATCAGCGACAGCAGCATAACCACGCAGAAGGCCACCGCCATTACCGCTTCCAGCACACCCGCCCGGATCTCGTTGCCCCAGGGCGCCGGGAAATGCCCCATCCAGTAAACAAAGGCTTCCCCGGTCTGCACCGTATAGAACAATACCGCCGCCGACATTGCCGTGATCACGCTGAGCACAAAGAAACAGAATCTTCTGGCATTCCTGCCGCTGAGGATGGAGGATACAATCCCGGCAAACATGGAGAGTACGATGGAAAAGAAGGGAAAATTTCTGATAAAATCCATGGATTATTTTCCCTCCTTCTTCATTTTCATCATGATCTCATCCAGATCCAGGGAATGATACCGTCTGTACATCCGCACGGTCAGGGAAAGCATAACCGCGGTAACACTGACCGATACAACGATTCCGGTAAGCACCAGGCCGCTGGGGATCGGGTTAATATATGCTTCCACTGACTGGACGCCGTCCACCACGATCGGCGCCTTCCGTCCGTCGATGTAACCCTTTACCGCCAGGAACAGATAAACGGCCGTATCCATAATGTTCAGTCCGATGATCTTTTTGATCATGTTCTGGGCCAGCAGAAGGTTGGTAAAGCCGATACCGAACAGAATCATGGCAATCACTTCTTCATAATTGCCGAACAGATTGGCTCCCATCTCACATACCTCCCTTTCTGAACAGCGCAAAAAACGCATACATGGTACAGGCAACCACCAGTCCCACACAGATATTCAGCGG
>JAHZHG010000265.1 GCA_019420425.1 Clostridiales bacterium | reverse complement strand
CCGGAGCGTTGCCATCAGCGACGGATGGACAACCTCCTCCATAGCGGCGTCCGGAAATCCAATGTGTATAAAAACCTATACTTTATGCGCCGCATTCACTGCGGCTCATAAGGTATACTTTTTTTACACGTATTGGATACCCGCGAAAAAAACTGCCGCACATCCTCATCGTGATATGCGGCAGCCCTCAGCTGTCTTTAGCTTTGTTTCTTTAAATCAGGAAGTCCTTCAGCCGCTTACTCCTGGACGGATGGCGCAGCTTACGCAATGCCTTTGCCTCGATCTGACGGATTCGTTCGCGGGTTACGTTAAATTCCTTTCCTACTTCTTCCAGAGTTCTGGCGCGGCCGTCTTCAAGGCCGAAGCGCAGGCGTACAACCTGCCGTTCCCGGTCGGTCAGGGACTCCAGCGCCATGCCCAGCTCTTCTCTTAGCATGGAAAATGCTGCGGAGTCTGCCGGGGAAAGGACAGTGTCGTCCTCGATGAAGTCACCTAGGTGGCTGTCGTCCTCCTCGCCGATGGGGGTATCCAGGGATACGGGATCTCTGGATATCTTCAGTACCTCTCTGACTCTGCTCACCGGCACATTCAGCCGCTCGGCCACCTCCTCCGGGGTCGGCTCACGGCCCAGCTCCTGCAGAAGGGTTCTGGTCATCCGCAGGGTTTTGTTGATCGTCTCCACCATATGTACGGGTACACGGATTGTCCGCCCCGTATCGGCAATGCCTCTGGTGATGGCCTGACGGATCCACCAGGTTGCGTATGTACTGAACTTATAGCCCTTCGTATAGTCAAACTTGTCCACTGCCTTCATCAGGCCCATGTTGCCCTCCTGAATCAGATCCAGAAACGGCATTCCTCGGCCCACGTATTTTTTTGCAATGCTGACTACCAGTCGAAGGTTGGCCTCAGTCAGTTTTTTCTTGGCTTCCTCGTCTCCCTCTTCTACCTTTCTGGCAAGCTCTACTTCCTCTTCGCTGCTCAGCAGGGGAACATTTCCGATTTCCTTCAGGTACATCCGAACCGGGTCTTCTGTACTCACGCCTTCTAATACATCCACATCGTCGATGATGTCCACTTCATCCTCGTCCGTGAGCAAAAGATCCTCGTCATTGTCCATCAGAAATTCTTCCGGATCATCATCCGGAGTTTTTCCCTGAAGGATATCAATATCCTTCTTCTCCAGATACTCCAGAATCATATCAATTTTGTCTTCCGTAAGCTCAAAGCCCTTGAAGGCCTCCAGAATTTCACCGTACTCCAGGACATTCTTTTTTGCCTTTGCTGTGGCAACCAGCCCTTCCAGTGCTTTCAGATACTGATTCTGCAAATCATCCATAATATAATCTCCTCATCGCAATCATATCAAATTAAGATACCATTTTTGACAGTGTCTGTCAACTTTTGCGCCGCATTTTTTCCAAAAACAGCAGAAAAGTACCAATCCCGATGCAAATATCTGAGAGATTAAAGATCAGCCGGCGGATTTTCGTCCACCGACAGTTTATATTCAGATAATCCACCACGTACTTTCTCGACAAACGGTCCCAGGTATTGCTGGCCGCTCCGCCGACAATCAGGCCCAGGCCTGTTTTCAGAAGCTTCCGGCCCTTTTCCTCCAGCATGAACAAAAAGGCGCCAATCAGGCTGAGGGTCATTCCCAGAGAGGCCCCCGCCACCAGCTCCTGCTTGTCCGAAAAATGGCCAAGACTGATGCCTTTATTGTGTGCACGTTTCAGATAAAGCTTGTCCCCCCACAGCTTTTTCGGCAGCTGACCCGCATCCATCTCTTCTACCTGATCTTTGATCAGACTGTCTGCGCCGAATACCGCAAGGGGCAGGACCGGAAAAAAATTCATGACTGCTTGTCCTCCAATGCAGGCACGCCGCGCATGGTGATCTGCGGTGCGCCCTTTCCTTCAATATAATCCCGGGTAATCACAACCTTGCCGATGGAATCATCCTTGGGAATCTCATACATAATATCCAGCATAAACTCCTCAATGATGGAACGCAGGGCACGCGCCCCGGTTTTCTTTTCCATCGCCCGTTCAGCAATCGCCTCCAGGGCCTCCGGCTCAAAGGCCAGCTGCACCTCATCCAGCTCCAGAAGCTTCTGGTACTGCTTGATGATTGCGTTTTTCGGCTCTTTCAGGATCTTTACCAGCATATCCTTGGTCAGACCTTTCAGGGTGAATACCACGGGAAGTCTTCCGATAAATTCGGGAATCATGCCAAAGCTGCGCAGATCCTCCAGGGTAACCTTAGAGAGCAGATCCGGGTCATTGTCATATTTGTCCTTCAGATCCGCCTTGAAGCCCACGGATGCCTGCTTGTTTAACCGCTCTTTGATGATATCCTCCAGGCCCGGAAATGCCCCGCCGCAGATAAACAGAATATTCTTGGTATTTACCGTAGTCATAGGAACCATCGCGTTTTTATTGGTTGCCCCCACCGGGACCTCTACCTCGCTGCCCTCTAAAAGCTTAAGCATACCCTGCTGAACGGATTCTCCGCTCACATCTCTCTGAGTGGCGTTTTTCTTTTTGGCAATCTTATCGATCTCATCAATAAACACGATTCCCCGTTCTGCTTTTTCCACGTCGTTATCTGCAGCAGCCAGGAGCTTGGAAATCACGCTCTCGATATCATCTCCGATATATCCCGCCTCCGTCAGGGAGGTTGCATCTGCCATGGCCAGCGGGACATCCAGCAGCCTTGCAATTGTCTTAACCAGATAGGTTTTACCGCTTCCCGTCGGACCGATCATCAGCATGTTGGACTTTTCAATCTCGATCTCGTCCATGGTACCGGTATTTACGCGTTTATAGTGGTTATAAACGGCTACGGAGATTACTTTTTTGGCATATTCCTGGCCGATGACGTAGTCGTCCAGCTTGGCTTTGATTTTATGCGGGGCAGGAATGGAACGAATGTCAAATGCTTTTTCCGCCTCGCCTTCTTTGGGTTGTTTCTTTTTGATCTTCTGGCGCTGGGGGATCTGATCGCTCATGTTCATGTCTCCCAGGTTCACCACGTTGATTCCTGGTATATTGGCAAGATTCATCAGATCCTGATAGGACATGCCCTGCTGGTTCATGGAATCAAAGGCTTTCTGCATACACTCGGCGCAGATGTTGATTCCGTTGGGCAGGGTGACCATTTTGCCGGCCTTGCTTTCGGTGCGGTGGCAGAGAAAGCAGACTTTTTCATAGGAGTCTGAAGGTGTCTTGGTGTTGTCGGTCATATTGTTAGAATCCTTTCTATTCTATAAAAATAATAAAAAGAGAAAGTATATTTTCATGGGTTCGCTGACGCATTGCCTGAGATAAAGGCCGCGTTTTTCGGGCGGACAGACAGGTTTTGCCTGACTCTGCCCTATGCGGACATTATATCCCAGAACCCCATGCAAAACAAGTAAAGTTTTTCTTAAAACGTCGAAAAAGCGGGATGCTGAGCCGATTATGGCCTGCATCCCGCATGTTTAACTGCAGTTGGCATTAATATCCAAATCCAAAGAAATCAAAGGGAGAGAACTGTCCGTTTCCGTAGCCCTCATCGGCTCTGTCTCCGTAGCTGTTATAACCCGGTTCCTGCTCTTCAAACTCCTCTGTCTCCGGCTCTTCCGGAGTATCTGCTGCCTGATCCTCCGGCCACTTGCCCAGTGTTACGGATACTGTACGCTCTTCGTACTGGCCATTGCTGGCGGAAAGTACGACCACATCCACAGTTTCTCCTGCTTTGTAGTAATTCATCAGATCTACTACCTCGTCTGCTGTGGTGATCCGCCGTCCGTCAATCTTTGTGATAATATCTCCCTGGCGGATTCCGGCTGCTTCTGCTGCCTCTCCTTCAATTACCTCATAGACGAAGGCGCCCGCAGGCATATTGTACAGCTCCTTGGCTTCGTCAAATACATCTACCGGACGTATTCCCAGATAGCCTTTTTCACTGGTATCCACAATGTCTCTCGGTGTACGGCTGACCATATCCTCCAGAATCGGCTGAGCAATCTCCATGGGGATGGCATAGCCCATACCCTCTACTCCGTAGTCAGCAGCCTTTGCCGAGCTGATTCCGATAACCTCTCCGTTGATGTTTAACAAAGCTCCGCCGCTGTTTCCGAAGTTGATGGCCGCATCTGTCTGAATGAAGGTATTTTCCTTGCCGTCAATGCTTAAGGTACGATCCAGGGCGCTGATGATACCGCTGGTCACGGATTGGCCATAGCCCAGGGCGTTGCCGATAACGACTGCCGGCTGGCCTACCTTGACCGCAGAAGAATCGCCAATCTTGGCCACTGCAATCTGATCCAGCACCTCATCCGGGATATCGGAGAGCTTAACGGCAATCACTGCCAGATCGTATGCGGAATCCGTACCGCGTGTGGTCGCCTCGACTACCGCATCCGCCTCGTCCTCAGTGTCTACAGTGAAGCATACGGACAGCTCGGTGGCGCCGCTTACCACATGATTGTTTGTCGCGATCAGCAGCTCGTCATCATTCTTGGCAATGATAATGCCTGAACCGGTGCTCGTTGTCTCCTGATTGTAGCTGCGTCCATAAAAGTAGCTC
>JAHZHG010000264.1:3491-4594 GCA_019420425.1 Clostridiales bacterium | reverse complement strand
TCAGGTATAGCAGGGCGCTGAATTTCTCCTGCTGGGCCTTGATCCTGGTGTTGCCGGAGATGATGTCGCCGGTTTTCAGATTAAATTTACGGATCTGGGAGGGGGCTACGTATACGTCATTTTCTCCCGGAAGGTAGTTGTCGCTGCGGATAAAGCCGTAGCCGTCCGGCATGACCTCCAGAATGCCATGAGCGGTCTGCCCGCTGTCCAGCTGTGCCAGATCCATGGGCGGCTTGTCCGAACGATCCACGCTGCGCTCCTCTCCCCGGGAAGCCTGCGGACGCTCCGTACCGCGCTCCTCTCCCCGGAATGTCTGTGAGCGTTCCGTGCCGCGCTCCTCTCCCCGGGAAACCTGCGGGCGCTCCGTACCGCGCTCCTCTCCCCGGAATGCCTGCGGACGCTCCGTACCGCGGCCTTCTCCCCGGGTACCTGCTGTGCGCTCTGCTCCTCGTTCTTCCCCCCGGGTACCTGCTGTGCGCTCTGCTCCTCGTTCTTCCCCCCGGGTATCTGCTGTGCGATCCATTCCCCGCTCTTCTCCGCGAATACCCGCTGTGCGGTCCGCACTGCGCTCTTCCGTTCTGGACGCAGCCGCGCGCTCCTGTCCATGGCCGGCCGTCGGGCGGCCTGAACCACGTTCCTCCGCCGCGCTTTCCTGGCTGCGGGTATCCCGCCGGCCAGAAGGCCGGCCCGCGCTGCGGGCCGGAGCCGGACGTCCGGCCTCCGGCTCCTGAGCGCCTGCCTGCTTTTCCCGTTCATCCTCGGCCAGCATCAGCTCGATTACTTCACTCTTCTTCAATGCGGAAACGTGCTTAATTCCCCGCGCCTTCGCCAATTCTTTCAGCGTAAGCACAGGTAATGATTCATATTTTTCTCTCATATACACCTCTATATCTGTAACTTCACCTTGGGATACTCGTCTGAAATGACCACGAAATGACTCAGTCTATTAGATTATATCACACTTCTTCCAATTATCCTAGTCCCAACCGAAAAAAGTTTGCAATGTCACCATTTGCAGTTTTCGGTCACAACGTGAACGGCAGCTGCGGGGTACGCTGCCGCTCACGACAGCATTCCTCCCAGCATCCCGCTGCATGCGCAAA
>JAHZHG010000264.1:0-3481 GCA_019420425.1 Clostridiales bacterium | reverse complement strand
AATCACAAACGCAGTGACCGCCTGGCCTCCTGCCGGCTGTCCCCCGCCTGCGGCGCTCAGCAGAGAAACCGCCAGAAGAATCAGGAAATAGCCCACACCCGCCGCCAGCCCCCACAGAAACCGCCTGGCGGACGATAACTTCCCTGCAGCAAATCCCCCGAAAAAGCAGGAAACCAGATAAACAGCCAGAATCCCTATCGATACCTTTCCGGAATCCAGTTCAAACTGAAGCATCAGAAATGCCAGCAAAAGAAGCAGCACTCCGGTCACGGCATAGGCTGCCAGCAGCGCCTTTATCATCCCCACTCCTACTCGTTTTCCAAGCATCTGTCCTTCCATGTCCATCCCTCCCGTTTAGAATATATGCGGAATACGCCGGAATATTCCTTGCAATTTTTTCGAAAGTATTGTATATTTGATCGTAAATATATCCTTGAAGCGCCGCATATGCTGCGACTCAATTCAGGGATGCCCGAAAGGGTATAATTACACATGCTAAGGAGATGAGATTTTGGACCCAAGTGACGCCATACAACTGGCCACATTGATCCTGCTGCTGATGTTATCCGCTTTTTTCTCTTCCGCCGAGACTTCACTTACCACAGCAAATAAGATCCGGATGAAGTCCCTCGCTGATGAAGGAAACAAGCGTGCCCAGACCTATCTGACGATTATTGATGATTCGGGGAAGATGCTGAGCGCGATTCTGATCGGAAATAACCTGGTCAATATTTCTGCCTCCGCCATCACCTCCACCCTGACGATGCGCCTGTTTGGCAGCGCCGCCGTCAGCATTGCCACCGGCATACTGACTCTGCTGGTGCTGATCTTTGGGGAAATTACGCCTAAGACTCTGGCCACGATTTACGCGGAACGGCTGGCACTTTTTTTTGCCGGCCCCATACATTTTCTCATGAAGCTGCTGACCCCGGTAATCTTTATTATCAATAAGCTCTCTTTTCTGTTCCTCAGGCTGCTGCGTGTTGATCCCAATGCCTCCGGCAGTACAATGACAGAAAAGGAACTGCGCACCATTGTGGATGTCAGCCACGAGGAAGGCGTCATCGAGAGCGAGGAACGCCAGATGATCTACAATGTATTCGATTTCGGCGATTCCCAGGCCCGGGACATTATGGTTCCCCGGTGCGATATGGTATCGGTCAGCCTGCATGACACATATGAAGAGATTGCAGAGGTATTCAAACGGGAAAAATTCACCCGCCTCCCGGTCTACGAAGAAAACCGGGACAATATCGTGGGCATTCTCAATATTAAGGACTTTCTGTTCTGCGACAACCGTTCTGATTTTCACGTGGAGCAGTTTATGTACGAGCCTTATTTCACCTACGAATTTAAGCGCACCTCTGAACTGATGATGGAGATGCGTGAACAGTCCGTCAGCCTGACCATCGTCCTTGACGAATACGGCGCCGCCGTAGGCATGATCACCCTGGAGGATTTGTTGGAAGAGATTGTCGGCGATATTCGTGACGAATACGACGAGGATGAAAAAGATCTGATTCAAAAGCTAAACAGCCGGGAATACCGGATCGAAGGCTCGATGAAGCTGGACGATATCAATGACGCCCTCGGCCTTGACCTCCAATCCGAGGATTATGATTCCCTTGGCGGCTACATTATCGAGCATCTTGACCACCTGCCCACTCCGGGCGAATCCGTACTTACCGAAGGCGGCTTGATGCTGAAGGTGGAAACCATGGACAAAAACCGCATAGATAAGGTACATTTGACCCTTCCGGAGCAGCCTGCCAAGGAAGCCCCCGAACAATAGACAGGAATGTGTCTCCGGCACATGCTGAGAAAAAAATCCCGGCCATCCGCTGGCCGGGATTTTCTATGCGCTTAACCGATATCCAGATCATCTCCGGCCATCCGCATGAGATCTTTGATCTCCTCCACCGGCATATCCAGATAGGCGGACAGCTCTTCTATGGTCACCTTATGCTCCAGCTCCTCCTCCAGGTTATGCACCGCCTCATTTAGCTGGTTTACCCGGCTGACGACATTGCGCCCCATTTCCCTGCGGTCCCGGTGCTCATTGCAGGCGTCCTCCATCGCCTTGCTGATCCCGTTTACCAGATATGCCTCATACGCAGCCAGGCTCTCCCTGGGCTGCAGCTCTTCCACGGCCAGAATCAGGCCCATATTCCCTTCCTGAATCAGATCCTCCGTCAAAATCACATCCGATTCATATTCCTCAGCCAGCTCGCACACTGTCAGCAGATACTGCTCAATCAGGGTTTTGCCCGCCTCACGGTCCCCTGCTGCCGCCCGGTTGAACAGCGACAGGCGCACCTCTGCGGACTGCTCCGGCCTATCCAGCTCCTCCAGATAAATAGCCAGGCTGTCCGCCCGCTCTCCAATGCTTTCCCCTTCTTCTGCATTTTCCTGTGCTGCCGCTTCAGGGGCCGGCCCCGCACCGTCCACCCGGATCTTCTGTCCGGCCAGATACTCATAAATCAGCTGAAAATGCTCCTCCTCCAGGGGGACATTGGCAAAAAATTCCCGTATTTCCTCCACCGTCAGGCGGTTTCCCCGGGAGGCGGCCAGCTCCTTGATCTCGCTGAGCCTCTCTCTGAAAATATATCTCTCCTGCATGGCTTTATCCTTTCTATTTGTTCAGTTCTGCCAGCGCAGCCTGCAGCTGCACATCCTCTGCTTGGGAAGCTTCCCCTTCTTCGCTCTTTTCCGCTTCGATCACCACATCGGGGGTAATTCCCTTCTCATGGATATCCTGCCCCTTGGGGGTAAAATACTTTTCCGTCGTCAGCTTCAGCGCAGACCCGTCAGAAAGAGAGAAGGTTTTCTGAACAATTCCTTTTCCGAAGGTCGTCGTACCCACCACCGGCCCCAGCCCGTAGTCCTGAATGGCGCCGGCAAAAATCTCTGCTGCGCTGGCGCTGTTTCCATTAACCAGAACCGCTACCGGAATGTCTGTCTGCTCCCTGTCATCCGACCGGTACTGGGTCTGCGTGCCGTTTTTATCCTCCGTGTATACAATAATCCCCTCGGGAAGCAGGAAATCCAGAATATTGCAGACGGAATCCAGCAGACCGCCCGGATTATCCCGCACATCTACCACCAGCTTTTCCATCCCCTGCCCTTTGAGGGCCTTGTACGCCTCTGTAAACTGATCCACCGTCACACTGTCAAATTCCGTGATCTTGATATAGCCTGCGCTGTCCTCCAGCATTTCCCAGGCGACCGTATTGCTGATCACCTCCCGGCACTTCATCTCCAGCACCACCGGCTCTTCCGAGCCGCTTCGGATCACGCCCATGGTAAACGTGTCTTTATTTTCCTTGATCTCCGCCACCAGATTGGTCAGGTCCATACCGCTAACGTCCTCGCCGTTCACGCTGCAGATCTCATCATCCACCTGCAGTCCGGCCTCCTCCGCCGGGCTGCCCTCATAGATACTCACCACAGTAATCCGTCCTGTATCCTTGTCCTGCAGCAA
>JAHZHG010000263.1 GCA_019420425.1 Clostridiales bacterium | reverse complement strand
GACGCATACCGCCGGAAAACTCGTGGGGATAGGCATTCATTCTGCGCGCCGCATCCGGAATGCCGACCATCTCCAATACCTCGATGGCATATTTTCTGGCCTTCTCCTTGGGCAGCTTCTGATGGGCATTGATTACCTCCAGAATCTGGGAACCGATGGTAAACACCGGATCCAGGGAGGTCATGGGATCCTGGAAAATCATGGAGATATCCTTGCCCCGGATCTCCAGCATGTCCTTGGCCGGCAGCTTCGCCAGATCCTTCCCTTCAAACAGAATTTCTCCGCCTACGATCTTTCCGTTTCTGGGCAGAAGACGCATGATAGAGGAAGAAGTTACGCTTTTTCCGCAGCCGGATTCACCGACAATTCCCAATGTCTGTCCATGATCCAGGGAAAACGTCACGCCGTCAACGGCATTTACCTCACCGCTGGCAGTAAAAAAATGCGTTTTCAGATTTTTAACCTGTAATAAGGCATTGTTGCTCATTGTGCTTGCTCCTTTCTCTTATTTTTTCATCTTGGGATCCAGGACATCCCGGATTCCGTCTCCCAGCAGGTTGAAGCCCAAAACGGTAATCAGGATGGCAATGCCGGAGAAGGTTGCCACATGGCTGGCCGTTTTCAGGCAGTCCTGGCCCTCCTTCAGGATTGATCCCCAGGAAACCTGCGGCGGGGTAATTCCCATACCGAGGAAGCTAAGCGTCGCCTCCGTCAGGATCGCACTGGCAACGTTTAACGTCGCGTATACGATCAGGGAAGATACCACATTCGGCAGGATGTGGTGAAAAAGGATTCTGCTGTTTTTTGCGCCCAGCGCCTTGATTGCCTTTATGTATTCTTCATTTTTGACCACCAGAACCTGGCCGCGCGTCATTCGGGCATAGCCGGGTACACTGGCGATACCGATTGCCAGGATTACGTTTTCCATTCCGGCGCCCAGCACCGTCATCAGCATCAGTGCCAGCAGCACAAACGGGAAGGCGGACATACCGTCCATTACACGCATCAGAACCGCGTCCACTGCGCCTCCGGCATAACCGGACACCAGGCCGATCAAAATACCGATCACCGCGCCCACGGCCATTCCGCCTACGGCTACCAGGATAGATACCCGCGCTCCGTAAACCAGGCGGCTCAGGATATCACGGCCGGAGCCGTCTGTTCCCAGCGGATAGCCCGGAGTTCCCGGCTTTGCATAGATATTGATAAAGTCCATGGCCGCAGGATCCTTAGACATCAGGAAGGGCCCAAAAATAGCAATCAATACTACAAAGGTAATCATCACCAGGCCGACCATCGCCGACTTGTTTCGTTTTAACTTGCTCCAGGCGTTATTGGCCTTCCGTTCTTTCAGCAGCATTTCCTGCTGTTTTGCTTCACTTAAACCGCTTTCCGGCATCAGCCCGCCCTCCTTTCAGACTCATAGCTTACCTTCGGATTAATGTACAGATAAACAATATCCACAATCAGGTTTACCACGACGTACAGCACCGCCATAAATAAAACCGAGCCCTGAATCATTTCATAGTCATTGTTGTTAATCGCATCTACAATTAAACGTCCGATTCCCGGCCAGGAGAAGATCGTCTCTACCATGATGGCGCCGGTCATCAGCGAAGAAATACGCATACCCAGCACGGTAACAATAGGCGGAAGCGCATTTTTCAGGCCGTGCTTGAGGATAACCACCCATTCACGGATTCCCTTTGCGCGTACTGCCTTCATATAATCCTGGTCAATGACCTCCAGCATACTGGACCGGCTGATACGCGCAAAATTTGCCATGCTTCCGAAGGAAAGGCACAGCGCCGGAAGGAACAGATGGCTGATCACATCCCCGATTCCATTGCTCATGGAGCCCATACCCATGGTGGGGAAGAGTCCCAGGTTTACACTGAATGCCAGAACCATCATCAGGCCCAGCCAGAAGGTGGGTACGGATACGCCGATCAGCGCCAGAATCATGGCAATGTAGTCAAATGCGGAATATTGCTTCACCGCCGAAATAATTCCCACAGGTATTCCAATCAGCAGGGCAATCACCAGACTGCACGCTGCCAGAATCAGCGTATTCGGCAGCTTTTCCATAATCAGGCCGGCCACCGGCTGACGATACCGGTATGAGGTACCCAGATCGCCGCTAAGCACCCCCTTCATGTAATTGATGTACTGCACGGGAAGAGGATCGTTCAGTCCCATTTCCTCTTCCATCTTGGCAATATCCTCCGCCGATGCCTGGGGGCCCAGGATCGTAACCGCAGGATTACCCGGAAGCACACGTGTAATTACAAAAGTAATACTCATTGTAATCAGTAGTACCGGTATCAATTGTAATATACGTTTCAGGATAATTTTTATCATTTAACCGCGTACACCCTTTCTCTAGTATAAAATAAGCAGGCCATTGCGAAATACTAAAATCACAATAACCGCAAGATTTTGATATTTCACAATGACCCGATTTTAAGAGACAGGAGGGCTGCCAATTGCCGCAGCGCCTCCTGCATCCTTAATTCTCAATCAATTCAATAAATAATTACTCTTCAAGCCATGTGTTAATCAGAGAATCGTCAGCTACCTCAATGGTCTTGTCCGCACGAACCGGATAGTCATGAACCTTGTTGCTCATTCCTACGTTTACATTCGCTACTGCGTAGTCGATCTGTGCATACTGCTCGGTGATCAGCTTCAGGGCTTCTTTGTACAGCTCAGCTCTCTGTGCCTGATCAGAAACGGCAACTGCCTGGTCAAGCAGATCGTTTACTTCCGGAATGTTGAACTGCTGTCCGTTGCCCAGGGTTCCCAGGCTCTCTTCATGGAACATCTTGTTCAGATAGAAGTACGGATCCGGATACCAGGTCCAGCTCATTGCAATAACGTCAGCCTGACCAGAAGCGCCGATCTCACTGAAGGTTCCCCATGCTGCCTGATTGATGTTTACGGTGATGCCTACCTGCGCCATGAACTGCTGGAAGATCTCACCGATCTTCTTGGAGGTAGCGGAATCGCCGGTGTAATATTCCAGGGTAAAGCCGTCTGCATAGCCTGCTTCTGCCAGTAACTCCTTAGCGCCTTCCGGATCATACTTCGGAACCAGATCGATCAGGGACTCATCGTATCCCCAGGAGTTGGGCGGCAGCGCCAGCCAGCCAACCTGACCGTCATTGTAACGATACAGAGCGGCGCACATTGCCTCACGGTCAAATGCCATCTGGATTGCCTGACGTACGCGGATGTCTGCAGTCGGGCCGTTTGCCATGTTCAGGTAAATATAGTTTACTCCCATACCTGCTACCTGAACCATATTCAGATTCGGGTCATCCTGTACGGTCTGGATGCTCTCATTGGACAGGTCGGTCGCAATGTCAATCTCGCCGGTCTGCAGAGCGTTTGCTCTCTGGTTTACATCCAGGATGTAAACGAATTTCAGGCCGTCCAGATACGGCTTCTGTCCCCAGTAGTTGTCGAATCTTACGGTTTCGCAGCTCTGGTCAACTACCCAGCCGTCTTCTGCCATCATGAACGGACCGGTACCTACCAGGTGTGCGCCGAAGTCGTCTCCCCAGCCTTCAACTTCTTCCTGCGGTACAATAACGTTTCCGCTGTTGGTCAGGGCCGCCATAAAGGATGCGTTCGGGGAATCCAGCACACATTTGATGTGGGTGTCATCGATGACCTCGCAGTGATCCAGCATGGCCAGTCTGGCAAGTGCGGAATCATTGTGGGAACGCTCCAGAGAATATTTTACATCCTCTGCGGTCATTTTACGTCCGTCCTGATATGCTCCGGGCTGGAAGTAAACGTCATCGCGAAGGGTAAAGGTGTACTCGTCGCCTGCTTCGTTTGCCTCCCACTCGGTTGCCAGGCTCGGTACGAAGTCGGTCATGTCGTTGTTGTAGGCGATCAGGGTATCACAAATGTTCTCAATGATTACACCCTCGTATACGCCAGTGTACTTTACCGGATCGATGTTGCTTGCCACAGCAGCAAGCGCGATATCCAGCACTCCGCCGTACTTATCCTCTTCTGCTACCTCTTCTGCAAATGCCGTGCCGCCAAATACGGACAGGCCCATGCAAAGGCTTAATCCCAATGCTGCAATTTTTTTCCAGTTTTTCATCTTATTCCTCCTTCTTTCTTTATACACAAACGCAGACAGGTCTGCCTGCGCAGGTATCGCGCTTATTTGCCCATGGTCTGCAGCTGCTTCAGCTCGCCGTATCTGGCCTTCAGGCTTTCAAACTCAGCGGCGTCGTAGAAGCTGCACTGTCCCCGGCCGAATGCCTTTGCCGTTTCCAGGGCAAAACGGGCCGCTTCCTCAATATCGGAAGCATGGGAAGCTCCGGTGGCGCATCCGGCCACAGGTACCTCTGTGGTGATCGCCACGCCGACAACCGGTGCGTCTGTCGCCGTCGCGGGCTGCAGGATGCTGTTCAAATGGGTCAGGCCGTTGCCGTAGGGGGTGATATCCTGTATCGACAGGGCAAAAACATACGGAAGCTTTCCGGTAGTCATCTGCATGATATCCAGCAGATCCTCGCTGACCTTCAGGATATATCCCTCCTTGACTGTCGGAGAGATGGCAAAGCCCCGGGTGTTGATGATGCGGTTG
>JAHZHG010000262.1 GCA_019420425.1 Clostridiales bacterium | reverse complement strand
TACAAAGAAAAGAGAAACCACATAGATCGCCGGAACCAGCGCCATCAGCTTGGCTATCGCGACGCTTTCCAGGCGGGATAAATACTGCATGACATCCTGCTTGTCCAGGGACAGCAGAGTATAGAAAGCGATGACGGCAATGATCAGGGAGCCGAAATATAACCCGTTGGTTTTGCGGTTTCTGGCGGCGTTCCGCCGGATCTGTTTAAAGAACATTTGCACTTCCTCCTCCCAGCTGGGCCAGGACAGTTACGATGCGGTCGTAAAAGGCCTCCGGCGTTTCCTTTGCCACGTTCCGCCGAAGCTCATGAAAGAGCCGTCCGTCCTGGATAAACAGGATGCGGGAGCAGTAGCTTGCAGCGTTTGCATCGTGGGTGACCATAACAATGGTTTTCTGCTGGCCCTGGTTGATTGCAGAGAGCTTATCCATCAGCGTCCGGGAGTTCCGGCTGTCCAGAGCGCCGGTGGGTTCATCGGCAAGGACAATATCCGGGTTGGAAATCAGCGCCCTGGCCGCAGCCACCCGCTGCTTCTGGCCGCCGGACATCTGGGAAGGAAATTTATCCAGGACATTGGTAATGTCCAGCCGCTCGGCCAGTGTGCACAGCTGCCCTTTGGCCAGCTCGCCGGTCATTCCGTGAAGGGAAAGGGGCAGCAGGATATTTTCCCTTGCCGTTAGATTGTCCAGCAGCTCAAAGCTCTGAAACAGATAGCCGATTTCCTTTCCCCGGTAGTTGGCCAGCATAGAGCCGTTAAACGCAGAAAGGTCGTTTCCCTTCAGCAGAACCCTTCCCGAAGTGGGCTTAATCATGGTGGCAATGCAGTTGAGCAGCGTAGTTTTGCCCGAGCCGCTTGGCCCCATAATCCCCAGAAATTCGCCTTCCAATACATCAAAGCCGATGCCGCACAGCGCTTCTGTTTTGCTGTCGCCCTTACCGTAGGTTTTGCTCAGGTTGATTACCTGTAAAATTCGATTTGGATTCATGATTCATCCCTCCTGTAGCTTGTGAGGTTATTATAGCAAGGCGGGCAAAGGATTGCCACTTACAGTCGCTGTAAGTTTTGGACGCTGATCCCCGCGTTTACAATCCGCGCCGCATGATCGATAATTGCTTTGCAGTTTTGGGGAAATTCTTGACTCCGGCCGGTATTATGATATGATGGTAGAGGACTAATTCCCGACGATAAAGGAATAAATATAGATAATTAGGAAGGAAGAACAAAAGGATGGGAGTACGGATGATCGGCATTGATCACAGCAGGGCCGGGATTGATGTGCGATGTGTTTTTTCATTCACCAGCAGACTGAAGGAGGAGGCGCTGCTGGAGATCAAGGCCCAGCCGGGGATCGCCGGCTGTGTGATGATTTCTACCTGCAACCGGATGGAGCTGTACGTCAGCAGCGGGCCCGGGGAGGAAATTGACCTGGTGGAGCCGCTCTGCCGGATCCGAGGGGTAGACACGGAGCAGTATCGGGAATATTTTGCCGGGCGGAGAGAAGCGGAAGCGGTCGCCCATCTGTTTTCCCTGGCCAGCGGCCTGGAATCCCGCATATTGGGCGAAGATCAGATCATTACCCAGGTAAAGGATGCCTTGTCCTTTGCCAGAGAGCGGTACGTGACAGACAATGTACTGGAGGTATTGTTCCGCACTGCGGTTACGGGAGCAAAGAAGGTAAAAACTGAGGTTAAGCTTTCCACCGCTAACCAGTCTGTTATCCACCACGCGATTGATGAGCTGCGCCGTGAGGGCTATTCGTTTGCAGGAAAAACCTGTATGGTTATCGGAAACGGAGCCATGGGCAAGCTGGCGGCCACCGCGGTACACCAGGCGGGGGCCGACGTTACGGTAACGGTGCGCCAGTACCGCAGCGGTATTGTAGACATCCCCCGGGAATGCAGCCGCATCAACTACGGAGACCGGATGGAGCTGTTTTACCGGTGTGACCTGGTGGTGAGCGCCACCTCCAGCCCGAATTATACCCTGCGGACAGAGCAGATCGAGCCGGAGAAGCTGCAAAAGCCGATGATTCTGATCGATCTTGCCGTGCCCAGGGATATCGAGCCGGGAATCGGAGCGATTGAGGGGATCGCACTGTACGACATTGACCACTACCAGCTGGATATTCAGAGCCAGCAGCTAAAGGACAATATTGCCCGGGCAAAGGAGATCCTGGCAGAAAAGCAGGAGGAGTTTTTCTCCTGGTATGAGTGCCGGGACGTGATTGAAAAAATCCAGCAGATCAAAACCGACGCGGCGACAGATCTGGGGCTGCGCATGGAGCGCCTGATCCGGGAGCTGCCGATGGAGAGGGAGGCCCAGGAGGAATTTTCCCGGCAGATGCAGCCGGCGTCCCTGCGGCGGAATTCCGCACCTGCGTGGAGGCGCTGGAGGGAGTGGATCAGGAATAATCAGGGAAGGAAAATAGATGGACGTGAAAAAGAAGATCTGTATAGGAAGCAGGGAGAGCAGGCTCGCCGTAGTGCAGAGCGGGCTGGTAATGGACTATATCTGTTCCCGGCACCCGGAGGTCGAGGTTTCTCTGCTGACCATGAAAACGACAGGCGACAAAATCCTGGACCGCACACTGGATAAAATCGGCGGAAAGGGACTGTTTGTCAAAGAGCTGGATCGGGCGCTGCTGGCGAAGGAGAGCGATCTGTCTGTGCACAGCCTGCCGATCGTCGCCTTCTCCAAACGGGAGGATCCCCGGGATGTGCTGGTTCTGCCTGAGGGACAGACGGAACTGGATATACACAGGCCCATCGGCTGTTCCAGCCTGCGCAGAAAACTCCAGCTGGAGAAGCTGTTTCCCGGCGTGGAGATCCGGCCGATCCGCGGCAATCTGCAGACAAGGCTGCGCAAGCTGGAGGAAGAGGGCTACGGCGCCCTGGTACTGGCTGCGGCCGGAATCAAGCGCCTTGGACTGGAGCATCGGATTTCCCGGTACTTTACCACGGAGGAGATCATCCCGGCTGCCGGTCAGGGCATCCTGGCCGTACAGGGAAGGGCCGGGGAGGATTACTCCTGCCTGGAGGGCTTTGGAGATGCGGACGCGGCGGCAGAGGCTTTGGCCGAACGCGCCTTTGTGCGGCGGCTGGACGGCGGCTGCAGCTCTCCGGTGGCCGCCCATGCAAAGGCCGGGGACGGAAAAATCACCATCCGCGGCCTGTACTACGGAGAGGAAGAGGGGCGCACCTGCATCGGGGAGATCTGCGGAGAAGCAGCCGAGGCAGAAACGCTGGGTATCCGTCTGGCTGAACGGCTGCTTAAGGAAGCCAGAGGCAAGGTATGGCTGGTGGGCGCAGGCCCGGGCGATCCCGGCCTGTTTACCCTGAAGGGCAGACAGGTGCTTGCGGAGGCTGAGGTCGTGGTGTACGATGCGCTGGTCGGCCAGAGTATTCTGAACCTGGTGCCCAGGGAGGCTAAATGCATCAACGTAGGCAAACGGGCGAGCAATCATCTGATGCCCCAGGAGGAAATCAGCCGCGTCCTCGTCCGCGAGGCCAAAAAGGGCAGACGGGTGGTGCGCCTAAAGGGCGGCGATCCGTTTCTGTTCGGCCGCGGCGGAGAGGAGCTGGAGCTTCTGTGCGCAGAGGGAATCCCCTACGAGGTGGTTCCGGGCGTGACCAGCGCGATTGCGGTTCCGGCCTACAACGGAATCCCGGTAACCCATCGGGACTACTGCTCGTCCCTGCATATCGTAACAGGACATAAGCGGAAGGGCGAGGCCTACAACATCGATTTTGACGCGCTGGTGCGCACAGAGGGCACGCTGGTGTTTCTGATGGGCGTGACGGCGCTTCCGGATATCTGCGGCGGCCTGATTGCCGCAGGTATGGATGAGGATATGCCCGCCGCGATCCTGCAGAAGGGAACCACCGCCAGGCAGAAACGGATTGTCGCCACGGTGTCCACGCTGGAGGCTGAGGTAAAACGGCAGGGAATCGAGACGCCGGCCATTATCGTGGTGGGAAAGGTGTGTGCTCTGGCCGACGGTTTTGCCTGGGCGGAGCGGCGTCCGCTGGCAGGAAAGCGGATTCTGGTCACCCGGCCGAAGGAGCTGTCCTCGGTGATGGCGGATAAGCTGCGCAGAAAGGGCGCGGAGGTGCTGGAGCTGCCGGCAATCCGCACCGAAGCGATTGTGCCGAATCCACAGCTTTCGGAAGCATTGGGGCGCAGCGCAGACTATGACTGGCTGGTATTTACCAGCCCCACAGGCGTCAAGGTGTTTTTTGAACAATTAAAAGCGGAACGGAAGGACATCCGGGCCTTTGGTCAGGTAAAGCTTGCGGCCATCGGAAGCGGCACGGCGAAGGCGCTGGAGGCGGTCGGCCTGTATGTGGATCTGATGCCGGAGGTTTACGACGGCGAGGCCCTGGGAAAGGCGGTTGCCGCCCGGGCAAAGGCAGGAGATCGGGTACTGATCCCCCGGGCAAAGGCAGGAAACCCGGAGCTGGCGGAAGGCATCCGGAGCGTTCCGGGCGTGACGGTAGACGACGTCCCTACCTATGATACTATTTATGAAAACCAGACGCTGATCAATGAAACCCTGGAGTTCGAGCAGGGGCAGATCGATTACGCGGTGTTTACCAGCGCGTCCACAGTAAAGGGC
>JAHZHG010000261.1 GCA_019420425.1 Clostridiales bacterium | reverse complement strand
AGGGCTGCACAGATCGCCGCACTGCTGATCGGCAGGGTCAGCGCCACGCCGACAACAACGGAAACCAAGATACCCATGAAGAAGGGCTGCAGCTCGGTCGCCCACATGATGAAGCTGCCAACCGCACTGGCGGCCGCTCCGATCGCCGGCGCCCACCAAAGGGACAGCAGCACGCCTACCGTAATCGTGACAAACGGGGTAACAATAATGTCAATCTTGGTCTCCTTGGATACCATCTTGCCGAACTCAGCGGCAAAGATGGTGATAATCAGCACGGCAAGGGGGCCTCCGGCCCCGCCAAGCTCGTTGGCAGACACACCCACGGCAGCAAGGGAAAACAGGACTAACGGCGGACACTGCAGGGCAAAGCCGATGGCAATCGCCATAGCCGGACCTGTCGCCCCCTTGGCATAGCCGCCCACTGTTTCCAGCACCGGAATCCCAAACTGCTGGCCGATGGTCGCGATAATCGTACCGATCAGCAGTGAAGCAAACAAGCCCTGCGCCATTGCGCCCAGGGCATCGATACCGTAACGCTTTGCAGAAAATTCAATATTCTTTCTGGCTAAGAAGGCTGCAAATCCTCCTTTTTTCGTCTGGTTCTTCATTTTTCTCCTCCTATCTGTTTGTCAGCTGTAAATCAGCTGTCTTGTCAGATCATCGTATGCAACTATATCACAGATAAGCGGAAAGTGCAAGAAAAAAAGCGGAAAACTAATCCCGCTCCTTTGCTCTGATCCCCAGCTCTGACAGCCGGTGCTCAATTTCATCCAGAATTTTCTCGTTGTCAGCCTCTACGGTATGATAATGTACGCCGTTTGTCAGCTCCTTTAACGGGCGGGAACGGCTGCTTTTCAGCTTTTCCAGGAACTCATTCGCGTCCCGCCTGGTATTGATCACCAGGTCTACGGTAATCTGCCCGTAAATATCGTGCTCAACCACTACATCCAGCACGCGCCCGCCCAGATCCACAATGCTGTAAAACTCATCCAGGATCTGCGCATCCGAGTGGTTTACCCGTATGCTCCGCTTGCAGCGTCCTTTGCTGCCGTAGGGAGAATACAGCAGATAGCCTTTGTTTGTGGAAAGTATATTTTTATCCACTGCCCGAAGCAGGGCAATATCCTGCACCACTACCTGCCTGCTGACTCCCAGGCGCCTTGACAGCTCCGTACCGGACACCGGCTGGCTGGCCTGCTGGAGTATTTCCAGAATTTTCACCCTTCTCTGTGCACCCTCCACTGCTGCTTCTCCCTTCCGCTTTTCATTCTAGGACTCATTATATATAACAAATCCAGATTTCTCAAGAATATTTTTTAATCGCGGTGCAGGCGGTAAAGCAGTGCATTACAAATGCAGGCCGCAATATTGCTGCCGCCCTTACGTCCCCTGGCGACAATATAGGGGATATCGCTTTCCATAATCAGCTCCTTGGACTGTACCACATTCACAAAGCCCACCGGCACGCCGATAATCAGCACCGGCCGGATTTTCCCCTCGGAAATCAGCTCATACAGGCGCACCAGGGCCGTGGGGGCATTTCCAATGGCGAAAATCAGGTTTCCGCCCATGGCTGCCGCCTTGTCCATGCTGGCTGCCGCGCGGGTAGAGCCATTCTGCCTGGCCGCGTCGGCCACATCCTCATCTGACATAAAGCAGTGCACCTCTCCTCCCCAGCGCGCCAGCTCCTTTTTGTTGATTCCTGACTTTGCCATCTGGGTGTCGGTGACGATGGACGCCCCATTCTTTATGGCCTCCAGCGCTTTTTCCACCACAGCTGCGGAAAAGCAGAGATTTTTCGCATAATCAAACTCTGCGCTGGTGTGAATACAACGCTTTACGATATCCTCCGTCCCCGGAATCAGCGGGGTATCTCCCAGCTCTTCTGTAATAATCGCAAAGCTGCGTGCCTCAATGTCTCTTGGTTTTACGTTTTCCAGTTCAACCTTCATTGTCCTTTTCCTCCTGAATACCTTCTTCCAGAATTGCATAAATTCGTTTCATGTCCAGATGCTCCCGCAGGCCCGCGGCCAGCAGGTCGTACTGTGTCTCTTTAAACGCCGCATAATCCATACCGGACGCCTGGGAAAGGTCCACGCCCTTTTTTCTGCCGAGGGCCGAAACAATCCGGTCTACCACCTGCTCGCGGTCGAAAATCCCATGCACATACGTTCCAAATATGCCATCCCGGTATGCGCCGTCCGCCTTCGCGGCACTGCCTGCGCTTTCCCCCTGTCTCGGCTTTGCATAATCCGCAATTTCCGTAAGGGGCGTGCATTCTCCGGAAAATGTGGACACGCCCATATGGATCTCATAGCCCTCGATTTCCGTACCGGTAAGCCCGGCAAACATTCCTTCCACTTTGCCTATAGTACCGGTGACTCTGGTTCGTGTCTTTTCCCCGGCAAATACCGTATCCATAGGCAGCAGGCCCATTCCCCGGATTTCTCCGCCGGCCTCTACACCCAGAGGATCCTTCAGGGTTTCCCCCAGCATCTGGTAACCGCCGCAGACACCGAAAACCGGAGTCCCGGCCTTTGCTGCTTTCAGGATCGATGCCTCCAGGCCGTTCTGACGCATCCACAAAAGATCCTCCATGGTATTTTTCGTTCCCGGAAGGAAGATCATATCCGGATGGCCCAGCTCAGCCGCCGATTTGACGTACCGCAGAGTAACGCCCTCCACCCGCTCAAAGGGATTAAAATCGGTAAAATTGGATATCCTCGGGAGGCGGATCACGGCCAGGTCGAGCAGACCCACGGTATCGTGGGTGTCGAACCGCTCGGTCAGGCTGTCCTCGTCCTCCACCTGGATGTGCAGATACGGGGCTACGCCGACCACGGGAATGCGGCATTTTTCCTCCAGCATCTCCACTCCGGGGTCCAGGATCGTCTTATCTCCGCGGAATTTGTTGATAATCAGGCCCTTAATCATGGCCCGCTCCTCCGGCTCCAGCAGCGCCACCGTGCCGTACAGCTGGGCGAACACTCCGCCCCGGTCTATGTCTCCCACCAGCAGCACCGGCGCGTGTACCAGCTTGGCCAGGCCCATATTGACAATATCGTCCTGCTTCAGGTTGATTTCGGCCGGGCTGCCTGCGCCCTCGATCACGATGATGTCATATTCTTTGGCCAGCTTTTCAAAGGCGGCAAGGACGTCGGGAATCAGCTGCTTTTTGTAGGCAAAGTAATCCCGGGCCGGCATGTTGCCCAGTACCTCTCCGTTTACGATCACCTGGCTGCCTACGTCGTTTGTGGGCTTTAACAGGATGGGGTTCATCTCCACCGTTGGCTTTATGCCGGCGGCCTCGGCCTGCATAACCTGTGCGCGGCCCATCTCCAGGCCATCCTCGGTAATAAAAGAGTTCAACGCCATGTTCTGGGATTTGAAGGGGGCTACGCGGTAGCCGTCCTGGTGGAAAATCCGGCATAGGCCTGCGGCAAGCAGGCTTTTTCCGGCGTTGGACATTGTGCCCTGTATCATGATTACTTTTGCCATAGCTTCCTCCTCAGTTGATCAGTTGTTTCAGAAGGGCGGTCAGACGGAGATTTTCCTCCCGGCCGCGGACGGCGATACGGAAGTATCCCGGCCCCAGGCCGCGGTAATTGCTGCAGTCCCGGATCAGTACGCCCTCTGCGCGGCAGCGGTCATAGAGCTCCTTGGGCCCTTCGAAAAACAAAAAGTTGGCTTTCCCCGGGTAGACCTTAAGGCCCATAGCCGAGAGCTCCTGTACCAGAAAGGCCCGCTCCCCGGCAATCAGCTCCCGGGTGCGCAGGACAAAGTCCTGCTCGTTTAGCGCCGCTTCGCCGGCCAGCTGGGCGGGGATGGACACATTCCAGGGCTGGAGCACGGTATGCATCCCGGCCAGCAGGGATCGGTTCGTTGTCAGCCCATAGCCCAGACGAAGGCCGGCCATGGCGTACAGCTTGGTAAAGGCTTTCAGAATAAACAGATTGGGATATGCCAAAAGCCGGGACTTAAGGGTTACCGCCTCGGGATTCTCCAGTAAATCCACAAAGCACTCATCCATCACCAGCAGAATATGGTTTTCCCGGCAGGCGGCCAGGATCTGCTCCAGAAGGTCCTGGGGGATAAGCAGGCCGGTGGGGTTGTTGGGGTTGCACAGGAAAATCATATCGATGTCCGGGGTCAGGCGGTCCAGATAATGGTTATCCAGGATAAAGCCGTTTTCCGGCTTAAGCGGATAAAACTCAATTTCTGAACCGGCAGCCTGTAATGCCTGTTCGTATTCGGCAAAGCCGGGAGCGGTCAGGAGGGCTTTTTTCGGGCGGAGGGACAGGGCAAGCGCAAAGATCAGCTCTGCTGCGCCGCTGCCGCAGATAATGTCCTCTGGGGTAATTCCGTTTTTTTCATGTTCAGCCAGGGCGCGCTTCAGGCTGCGGCAGTGGATGTCCGGATAGTTTGCGGAACGGCGGATGCCCTCTTCGGCTGCCCGCCGGACAGTGTCCGGCATTCCCAGGGGGTTAATGTTGGCTGAGTAGTCCATGCGGCAGGGGGTGGAATAAATGTCGCCGCCGTGGGTTTCTGTTTGCATGATGGTGAAGTCCTCTCTCTTGGGTGTATAACATAATGTAGTTTATATCTGGCCGAATAGACGCCGGCCAT
>JAHZHG010000260.1:3316-4630 GCA_019420425.1 Clostridiales bacterium | reverse complement strand
AATTCGCCGTGTCTTGCAGGGCATACGCTGCCGCTCGGGGCGTCCGGGAATCCAAGGTGTAAAAACCTATACTTTATGTGCCGAATTTGCTGACAGAATTTTCTTAAGAAGAACACTCCTATTTGGGAAAAGCAGCTGTTCTGCACCTCATGGCGAGCCGTTCCCGCAATTCAGATATGTAGTTGTTGCATATAAAGATCCATGATAAAATAAGCATAACCGTTTTGGATGTGATGTGATTGTGAGTTAGAGATAGATCATTCAACAATACAGCCTATATTCAAAAGCTGCTACTTTATGTAGTCAGGCCTGAGGGCTTAGTACACGTATCAAAACACCCATTGAGGAGGAATTGCCTATGTCATACGAACCGATAAGGATTTACACCGCCCAAGACAATGTCCAGGCGGAAATGATTTTGACTGCTTTGGAAAATAACGGAATTCCTGCGTATAAAAAAGATCTGGGAAACGCAGGGCTGATGAATCTGTACGGCGGAAATTCCTTTGGCGGAGCGGAGATCTATGTGGCCGATGCCAACAAAGAAAGGGCAGCGGAAGTGCTTATAGCCATGGGCCTTGCCTGATCCGCCGCTGATAAAACTATTGAATAATTACGGAGACTCCATCCGGAATCGCCAGTATTTTTGCCTGTGTTATCCCTTTTTTCTCCAGGAGGCCGTCGGCCATGGCCAGCGCCTCCTCCAGGGAACGGGCGGGCAGCATGTGCATATCCCTCACCATTTCGTCTGGTGCGTCTGAAACTAGGATAACCGCAGCCCTCAACAGCACACGCGCCAAAATCTGCGACTGCCACTGATCGGGAATGGTCTGTTCCGCCGGTGTGGCAAGTATGCCCTCCATCAGCCGGTTCAGATCTTTTTCTTTTTTCAATGTCTGATAGAACTGCTCCCCGCCATGTCCGTCCTGCGCCTTTGCCAGCATAATGATTACCCCGCCTGCATTTACCGTGGCTTCGGCTGCTGTCATTCCCTTTACTGCCTGATAGATATTCTGATCCAGCGGATAACCGCCGTTTGTGGTTATGACGATATCTGCCGGTATCCGCTCTGCCCTGCAATGCCTGTTCAAAAATTCCCGCCCCTGGGCATGAGCCAGCTCCGCGTCCCCTGCTGCTGCGCAGATCACCTGCTTTTGCGCATTGATCACCACATTGCAGATAAAGGCAAGACCTGCCGCTCTGGCGGCATACAGCATGTCCCTGTGGATGGGATTGCCTTTTATGCTTCCGGTGCGGGAGTGGGGATCGGCGATAAAGGCAGCATTATGATTGTAAAGCACGGTTTTTCTGGAA
>JAHZHG010000260.1:0-3306 GCA_019420425.1 Clostridiales bacterium | reverse complement strand
CCTCCCGAAAATCCGGCAAAAAAATGCGGCTCAATGAACCCCTCGGCTACCAGCAGGTCAGCCTCGATAGCCAGGCGGTTGAGACTCAGTTCTCCTCCGGAAGGTAAGCTGCCCAGATTTACCAGCATTTTTTCATCATCACAATCATGTATATAGATTCGCTCATTTCGCACAATCTCTTCCCCGAACTTTTCGGTCAGCTCCTCCTGAAGCATTCCCCGATGACAGCCCGTGGCGATCAAAAAGGTAATCTCAGCACGGGGATTTCCCCGCCGGATTTCCGCAAGCATGAGGGGCGCAATGATCCGCGAGGGTACGGGCCGCGTGTGATCTGAGGCCAAAATCACGATTTTCTGCTTGCCCCGGGCCAGCTCGCACAGTCTGGGCGTTCCTATCGGATGCTCCAGAGCCTCCTTCACCAGCTGTTCTTCTGACTTTCCGGTATTATGTCTGTGCAGGCTTCCAGTAAGCGTCCCTGCCCAGCGTTCCTTAGGAATCGTAAATTTCATGCTGCCTTTTCCATAGGGAAATGTTATCTGCGGCATAGTTTCTCCTCTCCGCTATTCCAGCTTGTCAATCTTCTCCTGTAAGCTTCTGATGCAGGTCTCGTCGTCCAGGCCCACCTCTACAACCTCCGATGCTCCGGCCATGAGCAGGATTTCCCTGGCGGCCTCCAGCTGTTCCCGGGAGGTACACAGATCGGTTTTTGTAATCACACCAATCACCTGCTTTCCGCTGAACATAGAGCTCATCCGGGGGGAGAAGGCATTCTGCTCATCTACGGCAGAAAAGAGCAGCAAAATCACATCTGCCTCTACTGCCGTGACAATCAGTGCATGATAAAACTGCTTCTGCTCCAGGTATTCTCCCGGTGTATCCACAATATCGCTGCCTACGATCTGCACTGCCTGGGTTTTCTGGTAATGAATGGTTTCTCCGGTCAGGCGCTGGCTCAGCGTGGTTTTGCCACAGCCGGTTTTCCCGACCATCATCAGTTTTTTCATCTGTTCACGACCTCGTAATTTCTGTCAGGGCAAAGTGCAGGGTCTCTCCCAGCACCCGCAGTACGTCCTTCAATGCTGCTTCCACTGCAGCCACATCGCCGCAGACCACCAGGGAGCCAGAGAATCGGTCTACAAACACGATCTCTACCTCTGCGGCCTTTGTCGCCGCATCAGCCCCAATGATAGCTGCTTCACTGGGGGTAATGGTGAGGATGCCCAGCGCTCCTCTGGATTTGCTGACCACGCCCAGCTTTTTGTATAGATCTTCAATGGGGTTGGCGATTAGATGAGCCATCGTCACCTGCTTGCCGGGGACAAATTCCTGAATAATCCGCTGTTTGGATTCAAATGGGGATTCCATATGCACACCTCCTAGCTTAAAGCAGCTCGGCGAAGATTTCCGGCCTGGGGCTGGGAATGACTACGCTGGAGTGGGCCAATCCCTTTTCTGCTCCGGCTGTCATCCCGCAGTTGACTGACTCCTCCACTGCGGCTACCTCTCCGGTAAGCACAGCAAAGGATTTTCCGCCGATTCCAAGGCCCAGACGAATATCCAGAAGCGTCACCTCTGCCGCCTTTGCCGCGGCATCCGCTGCATACACGGCCGCAGTTATACTGTAAAATTCCATGACTCCTACGGCGTTTATCTGCGCAGGAACAGTGGAGCTGCTGATGGCCTGAATTACCTGGGGATGTATCCTGGGGATGACCACGGAATCGACCAAATGGTCAGCCAGAACCGCTTCCCCTGACTCCAGGGATGCCTGTACTGCGGCCACATCGCCGTGAAATAAAACCGAGTATTTACCTGGGCAGACCGGCCTGGCGTACAAAAGAGAGACATCTGCTGTTTTCAGGACAATATCCGCCGCCTCTATCCCTTTTGCTATGCTGTTGCTTTCCAAAATTCCAATTGTCCTTATCATGTTTATGCTCCTTTACCGTTGTCACTGCTCAGCGCCTGCACTGTTCCCTAATCTCTATGTACTGCTCCTTTATCTGTACAGTTCCGCTGATGGAGGCGTGCAGGAAGCTGCCCAGCTTTCCTTCCGGCGGGACGGCGATCAGCTGCCCGTTCTTTACCTCTTCACCGTTTTTTACCAAAGGTATGGCCGGGGCGCCGATGCCCTGCCGCAGACTTATACAGACGGACTTAGCCGTCTCCGGAGAGATTTCCCGAAGTTCATCGATCTGAATGTATTCATATGGGGATACTCCCGCGCGTGCTGCTATACGCTCTGTGGGAGCTTTGCGCATACTGCGCTCGGGAAGCGCCTCCCATGGCCCCTCCGGCCGGGACCAGCGGATACCCTGCCGGGCCAGCTCCCGTTTCAACACGGTATTTACTGTTCTGGGCTGTAGGCCCATGGGGCAGGCGTAGATTTCGCAGACGCCGCAGGAGCAGCACAGGGCCGCATTCTGTATATCCTGATCCTCCAGCAGCTCCGCTATCGGCCTGCCCATGGACAGCTTCCGCATAATGCGGTGCGGCTTCAGCGGATGTCCCAGCAGCGCCCGCGGACAAAGCTGGGTGCAGAAGGTACACTGGATACAGGCCGATTTCGCCCGGTTTGCCATACGCTCCCAGGGAATGGTTGTACGCACAGCCACGCTGCTTCCTGCGGGCAGGATAATCAGACCCGACATGGTTTTGGTCACGTATGCCTGCTCTGCCTCCTCCTTTGTCATCACCCTGCCCATCATCGGGCCGCCGTCCACAACGATGTAATCGCTGATCCGCGTACCTCCCGCCAGCTTCAGGCATTCACTGACCGGCGTTCCCACCGGTACCCGGGCAATTATGGGATGATCCACCTCGCCGGTTACCGTCAGATATTTCTGGGTAAAGGGCCTGTCCTCCATGGCCCCGGCTATGGCATACAGGGTAGCGATATTCGTCACTACGCAGCCTACATCCAGAGGAATCCCTGCCGGAGGAACAACCTGCCCTGTCGTTTCATAGACAATAGTCTGTTCATCTCCCGCGGGGAAAAAGCTGTCCAACAGCTGGAGACGGATAGGCGAGGCTGCCTCCAAGATGGCCGCTTCCAGCGCGGCCGTCTCCCGGGTATAGGAACGCTTCAGGGCGACAATGCAGCTTTCGGCTCCTGTTTCCTGAAGCAGCATGTCCGCAGCCCGGATAAGCTCTTTTGCATGATTCCGCATAAGATAGCGGTCGGTCTGCAGCAGCGGTTCGCATTCTGCGCCGTTAAGCAAAATAGTCCGGATCTGGCTGCTGCTGTACTTTGCATGGGTGGGGAAGCCTGCGCCTCCGCATCCGATTATTCCTGCCTGCTTAATT
>JAHZHG010000026.1:6622-15753 GCA_019420425.1 Clostridiales bacterium | reverse complement strand
ATTGGAGGGCGCCGTGCGGGTGAGCTGGATGTTCCGGCTATTCACCTTCACGATAGGCTACCAGGAAAAACAGCTTGTGCGGAGCATCCGCATATTTGCCGTACCGCTTGAAAAATGGACCGCCCTGATCGGGCGGATAACAAACAGAAAAAAAACGCGGACGCAGAAAAAGAAGCAGAAAAAAACACCGCAAACCGGCCAGGCAGAGCGCGCTGTCCGTCAGCAGGCGCCGCAGCCTAAGCTGGATTTGCCGGGGCCGCAGGCAGAAGAACAGGAACAATTCCGGCAGCCTCCGCCTGCAGAGGAAAAATCCGGTACAGGGTCTGCATTTGACCGTATCCGATTGCTGCCGGGGCGCATTTCTGGTATAATCAGATCAGCGATTGCCTTTTTCACCGGCCTGCCGGCCAGAATATCCGGTTTTTTCACCGGCTGCAAGGGAAAGGCCAAAAATCTTCGCCATACGCTTAACCGCCTGCTGGTCCAGGCTAATTATTACGTAAAGCTGTGGCAGCATGAGCAGACACGGGCAGTCACCGCGAGAATGAAAGGCCACCTGTTCTACCTGTTTACCCATTACCGGCCGCGTTCCATCGACGGCTACCTGAAGCTGGGCTTTTCGGATCCGGCGACGACGGGACAGGCAGTAGGCATGATTTACCTGCTTATGCCGGTAAAAAAAGGCAGATTTTCCCTTGAACCGGACTTCCATCAGCCGGTTCTGGAGGGCAATCTGACCATCCGCGGATATATTCGGGGAGTTCACGGAATCAAAACCGTACTGTCCCTGATTTTTGATAAAGAACTGAAATTAACCATAAAAAGGATAAGAAGAAAAGGAGGCCCATCAGATGGCAGATAATTTTCAGACAACCGTAGAATCTCTGTTTCGGGGAATGGACAGCTTCATTTCCACAAAAACCGTAGTCGGTGAGGCGATCACCATCGGAGATACCATTGTACTTCCCCTTGTGGACGTTTCCTTCGGCGTAGCCGCCAGTGCAAAGGCAGAGGACCGCAAATCCGGAGGCGGCGGAGGAATGGGCGGGAAGATGACGCCCAGCGCAGTTATCGTCATCCATAACGGCGTAACCCGTCTGGTTAATATCCGCCAGCAGGATGCCCTGTCCAAGATACTGGACATGCTGCCCGACCTGGCACAGCGCCTCGGCATCATCAAAAACGAGCCGAAAACCGACAAAGAAAAGAAAACCGAGGCAGCCGTAGATGAAGTCATCCATGATGCGGCGGAGAGTGCAGAGGAATTTTAGTACACCTTGCTGCATAAACTAAAATAAGAAACGAAAACCGGGAGCGGTCATGAAGCATGTCATTGGATATACCCTGTTCTGGATAGCGGTGGGAATGATAATTTCCCTGCTGATTGAGAGCGTGTTTCTGACCGTTCTTCTTATTATTGGACTGATGCTGCTGGGGTTCAATTTGTTTTGCTGAATTGTCGTGGTGGGTAAGAGAAATCATACTTTATGTGCCGTATTCACTGCGGCTTAATTCTGGGATGCCTGAAGGGTATACTTTTGTAAGCAATCCTTTTACGCATAAAAAATAGCCGCTGCACCTGTGCAGCGGCCTCTCTGATCAAACTTATGCTCTTTCTACTTTGCCGGACTTCAGACAAGAAGTACAAACGTACATTTTCTTAGCGGCTCCGTTTACTTTAACCGTAACATGTTTGATGTTCGATTTCCACATTTTATTGCTTCTTCTATGAGAGTGGCTCACGTTATTTCCAAAATGAGCGGCTTTATCGCAAATAGCACATCTAGCCATGATCGCACCTCCTTGAACAATAGTAGTCTATTTACACAATATAGACCCGAAACAAAAATTATTCTACCAGAATATACAACATTTTGCAAGCGTTTCATGAAAAAAAACGAAAAGAAATTTATAAAGGTATTTCCTTTTACCTGTTTTTCTGGTAAAATACTTTTTGACATGAATCTAAACGGGGAAGTCCCCGAAATGGAGGGATGAAGATGAAAGGACGCATGAATAATGAACTCGGGTCCATTATGATTGATACGAATGTAATCGCTACCTATGCGGGAAGCGTTGCCGTAGAGTGCTTTGGTATTGTTGGCATGGCGGTTGTAAATATGAAGGATGGTCTGGTTAAGCTGTTAAAACGGGACAGCCTGGAGCGCGGAATCAACGTGAAAGTTGAGGATAACCGGATTACTCTGGATTTTCACGTAATCGTAGCCTATGGAGTCAGTATCTCCGCAGTGGCAAACAATCTGCTTTCCAACGTAAAATACAAACTGGAAGAGTTCACCGGCATGGAAGTGGAGAAAATCAATATCTACGTAGAAGATGTAAAAGTGATTGATTAAGGAGGACCTTCTCGTGAGTACCAATACGATAGATGCCAGACTGTGTGCAAATATGTTCCTTGCGGGAGCAAAAAATCTGGAAGCAAAAAAAGAATGGATTAACGAACTGAACGTATTCCCCGTGCCGGATGGCGACACAGGTACAAATATGACCCTGACCATTATGTCTGCGGCCAAAGAGGTGGCGGCATTGGAAGAGCTGAACATGGACAACCTGGGCAAGGCGATTTCTTCAGGCTCCCTTCGCGGAGCGCGGGGAAACTCCGGCGTTATTTTATCCCAGCTGTTCCGCGGCTTCTGCAAGGTGATCCGTCAGGAGGAAACGATTGACGGCGTAGTGCTGACCGCAGCCATGCAGAAGGCAGTGGAGACGGCGTACAAGGCCGTCATGAAGCCAAAGGAAGGTACGATTCTGACCGTGGCCAAGGGAGCAGCCCAGAAGGCGGCCGAGCTGGTGGAGCAGGATCCCGATATTGAGCTGGAAAAGCTGATCCGGGAGAGCATTGCCCACGCCGACGAGGTGCTGCTGCAGACACCGGAGATGCTTCACGTACTGAAGGAGGCCGGCGTGGTGGATTCCGGCGGACAGGGGCTTATGCAGGTGCTAAAGGGAGCCTTTGACTGCTTCCTTGGCAAAGCGGTGGATTATTCCGTCGAGCCGTCGGAGAGCGGCGCTGAAACGCAGACAAAGCCTTCAGCCCAGGCAGAGGCGGAGATTAAGTTTGGCTACTGCACAGAGTTCATCATTCTGCTTGACAAGGAATTTACCCTGGATATGGAGCGTGAGTTCAAGGGCTATCTGGAGTCCATCGGCGATTCCATTGTAGTGGTGGCCGATGACGAGATCGTCAAGGTTCACGTGCACACCAATGATCCAGGTCTGGCGATCCAGCGGGCGCTTACCTATGGCGCACTGACCAAAATGAAGATTGACAATATGCGCGAGGAGCATCAGGAAAAGCTGATTAAGGATGCGGAGAAGGTGGCCGCTCAGCAGAAGGAGGAGCAGGATAAGGGCCCCCATAAGGAGGTGGGCTTCATTTCCGTATCCATCGGCAGCGGAATCGGCGATATTTTCAAAGACCTGGGCGTGGACTACCTGATTGAAGGCGGTCAGACGATGAATCCCAGCACAGAGGATATGCTGGATGCCATCGAGCGGGTAAACGCTGACCATGTATTCATTTTCCCAAATAATAAGAACATTATCCTTGCGGCAAATCAGGCCAAATCCCTGATGAAGGATAAGGATATTATTGTGATCCCCACAAAGACGATTCCCCAGGGGATCACCGCGATTATTAACTATATGCCGGAGCGCTCTCCCCAGGAAAACGAAGCCGTTATGCTGGAGGAGATCAAGCGGGTAAAGACCGGACAGGTGACGTACGCCGTGCGTGACACCCATCTGGACGACAAGGATATCCATGAGGGTGACCTGATGGGCATCGGCGATCACTCCATCCTTGCGGTGGGCCAGGATATGCTGGCTGTCTCCAGAGAGATGGTGGAAGCCATGATGGATGATGAGGCAGAGCTGATCAGCATTTACTATGGCGAGGACGTTGCCGAGGAGACTGCGCAGAGCCTTTGTGACGGGCTTTCAGAGCAGTTCCCGGACTGTGACGTTGAGGTAAACTTTGGCGGACAGCCGATTTATTACTTTGTTGTATCCGTGGAGTAACCCATGAATGGAAATTCCCCATTACATGTATTAAACGGCATTGGGCCAAAGACAGAGGCGGCGTTTAAAAAAGCCGGGATTATGACGGTGGAGCAGCTGGTCTGGACATTCCCTCGGGGGTATGATACGTATTCTCCGGTGATTACCGTGGAGGAAGGACGTACTCTGGAGGACGGAGAGCGTGCGGCTTTCTGCCTGCGTGTGGATGCCCCGCTGGCAAACCGCCATGTGGGACGGATGTCCATTACTGCCGGCCAGGGTTCTGACATCACCGGAAGGCTGCGGATGACCTGGTTCCATATGCCCTATCTGAAAAATTCGATTCATGCCGGAGATACGTACGTGTTCTGCGGCCAGATCAAGCATACGGGACAGCAGCTGCTCATTGAGCAGCCTGCTGTTTTTGCTGTATCTGCGTATGAAAAGCTGACAGAAACGCCTCAGCCGGTCTATCTGCTCCCGGCAGGGCTGACCAACAAACTGATGGTGAAAGCCGTGCGTCAGGCACTGGACGGCCTGGAGCTGTCCGCAGATTATCTGCCGGAGGATATCCGAAGGGAGTATTCTCTGGCCGAATTTCATTATGCATTGGAAAAAATCCATTTCCCCGGAAATCTGGAGGAGCTGTCCATCGCCAGAAAACGTCTGGCCTTTGATGAATTCTTTTTGTTTTTCCTGGGAATCAAGCAAATGAAGGAAAACCAGGAAAAGGCGGTCACTCCATACCGGATCGGTCATTCTCAGGCGGCCGACCGACTGATTGCTTCACTTCCCTATCGGCTGACCGGGGCGCAGCAGCGGGTTTGGGCAGAGATTGAGGCTGACCTCCAAAGGCCCCGTGCCATGGCGAGGCTGGTGCAGGGGGATGTTGGCTCGGGAAAGACGATTCTGGCCTTTCTGGCCCTGTTTTCCGCTGCTGACCAGGGATATCAGGGCGCACTGATGGCGCCTACGGAGGTGCTGGCCAGACAGCATTATCAGGCGGCGTGCAGGTATGCGGCTGACTGCGGACTGAATACGCAGATTGTCCTGCTGACCGGCTCCATGAAAACAAGAGAGCGGCGGGAAGCGCTGGAGCTGATCCGGAACGGAGAGGCCGGAGTAATTATCGGCACCCATGCCCTGATTCAGGAAAAGGTGGAGTACCACCGTCTGGCAGTGGTGATCACGGACGAGCAGCATCGGTTCGGTGTCCGCCAGAGGGAGACGCTTTCCAATAAAGGGATTATCCCTCACACCATAGTCATGAGCGCCACGCCGATCCCGCGCACACTGGCGGTTATCCTGTATGGCGATCTGGATATTTCAGCGGTGGATGAGCTTCCAGCACACCGGCTTCCGATTAAAAACTGCGTAGTGGACACCTCCTACCGCAAGACGGCCTACCGGTTTATCGAAAAGCAGGTGACGGAAGGACGACAGGCCTATGTGATCTGTCCAATGGTGGAGGAAAGCGAAGCCATTGACGCGGAAAATGTGCTGGATTATACCGAAAAGCTGAGAAACGCCCTTCCACCGTCGATTACCGTGGAATACCTTCACGGCCGAATGAAAGCGGAGGAGAAAAATACGGTTATGGAGCGTTTTTTGAATCGGGAAATCCAGGTGCTGGTGTCCACAACCGTGGTGGAGGTGGGGGTAAACGTGCCGAACGCGACGGTGATGATGATTGAAAATGCGGAGCGCTTTGGACTGGCCCAGCTGCACCAGCTGCGCGGACGAGTGGGCCGGGGAGATGAGCAGTCCTACTGCATCATGGTGCAGGGCAAAAAGGGCAGGGAGACGCGGGAACGTCTCGATATCCTGAATCATTCCAACGACGGTTTTGAGATTGCCAGAAAGGATCTGGAGCTGCGCGGACCCGGAGATTTGTTCGGTGTCAGGCAGAGCGGAATCATCGAATTTCAGGTGGCTGACGTCTTTACCGACGCTCCGGTATTGTCAATGGCGTCCAAGGCGGCGGATGAATTACTGAAAAATGACCCGAAACTTGCCCAAAAGGAGCATGTACCCCTGCGGGAAAAGCTGAAAACCTATACAAAATCCGGGGTTTTTGCGAATAACAGTTGCAATATTTTGTGAGATGGTATATTATGCAATAGTATTTCAAGACGGTAAAGCTTGTTATAAGGAGGAAAAATGATGAGAAAATCGGTGAAAACAGCAGCGGCCGTACCGGCAACAGCTGAGACAGAACCGGAAGTAAAGGAAACCGTAAAAGCAGCAGAACCGGCAAAGAAAGCAACAAGAACCAGAGCAAAGGCAGCGAAGCCGGCGGCCGAAAAAGCAGTGAAGACAGAAAAGCCGGAAGAGGAGAAGGAGGGAAAAGCGGTGAAGACAACAAAACCGGCAGCCTCCAAGCCCGCAAAGGAAACGGTATATCTCCAGTTTTACGGCAAAGAGATCAATCAGGCAGATCTGATTAAAGAGGTTAAGAAGATCTGGACCGGTGAGCTGAAGCGGAAGGTTGGCGAGATCAAGACCATTACCCTTTACCTAAAGCCGGAAGAAAATGCGGCATACTATGTAATCCATGATGACGTGACCGGAAGCATTTCTTTATCATAAAGATGATAAGCAAAGGGAGCCACCTTTTACAGCGGCTCCCTCATTTCTTTCAGTGGTCAGGGAATACTAGTACTGACCCTGTCCCTGTCCCATGCTCTGGGTACCCTGAGTCATACCCATGCCAGCGGTACCGGACATCTGTCTCTCCTGAGCCTCGATCATCTTTTTTACCATATAGCCCCCAACAGATCCGTTCTGTCTGGAAGTCAGGTTTCCGTTGTATCCGTCGGTCAGGGGTACGCCGAGTTCGCTTGCTACCTCAAATTTAAAACGATCCAATGCACTCTTTGCTTCAGGTACAGCAGTTGTGTTAGATGATTTACTTGCCATTGTTGTATTCCTCCTTACAAATTCACTGTTTTCTCTTTTGGTTTTTTCGTTTTTCTGCAACCGTTTTGTTTGTTGCAGTGGTAGTATGTGTAGCTTTGCGCGGGAATAAACAGGAATATTCTGGATTAATTCCTGAACAAAATGGATAAAATCTAAAAAAGAAGTTGGAATTTTTTTGAATATTTGTTATAATAAGATATCATATAATTGTGGGGATTGTGCGCGGCAGAGCGGCGCAGCCGACTTAGGGGTGTTTGGAATGAATATTGGATTAATTGCACATAACAGTAAAAAGAGTCTGATTGAAGATTTTTGCCTTGCATATAAACATTTTTTTTCAAAGCATGAGCTGTATGCCACCGGGATTACCGGCCGGCGGGTGGAGGAGGTCACCAATATGAAGGTGCACAAGTTTCTGCCCGGGGCGGTGGGCGGCGATAAGCAGTTCATCGATATGATCGAGCGGAACTGTCTGGACATGGTGATCTTTTTTTATAATCCGGCAGCGGCAAATACGGGAGAGCCGGATATCTACGAGATATCCAGATACTGTGACGAGTACCGCATTCCCATATCGCGACAGCGGAGTCCTTTGTGCTTGGTCTGGCTCATGGAGACTTGGACTGGCGACTGAATAAATAAGCAAAAGTATCCCTCGCAGCTAAAGCTGCGAGGGCATTTTTTTGAAGAAATATTTGCCGGGCGTAGATCACGGTGTGCAGGCCGCTTCCATGGTTACGCCAATACCCAGTTTTTTCAGCGTACTTTGATCGACGGCAGAGAGCCTGGAGGAGCAGTGCAGCTGGCAGTCCTTCAGCCGGGAGAGCTGGGCGAAGGCGGCTGCGGCCTGGGGGCTGGTGGCCGCGCTGATGGAAAGGGCGATCAGCGTCTCATCGGTGTGCAGACGCGGGTTTTTATTTCCAAGATACTGGGTTTTCAGACGCTGCAGGGGTTCGATGGCTTCCGGCGAGATCACGTGCTGCTCACACGGAATACCGGCCAGGTGCTTCAGGCTTTTAAGCAGGACTGCCGAACATGGGCCGAGCAGACTGCTGGTCTTTCCGGTGATCATGGTGCCGTCTGCCAGCTCCAGGGCCGCGGCGGCGGAGCCGGTCTCTTCTGCGCGGGCCAGGGCAGCGCCTACAGGCTTGCGGTATTCCCGCGTAATGCCGGCCTGGTTCATCAGAAATTCAATTTTAAACAGCTCCTCCTCATCGGCCTGCTGTCTGACATAGCGGGAGAGGGATTCATAGTATCTGCGCACGATCTCCTGGCGGGAGGCTTCACGGCAGGCTTCATCGTCGCTGATGCAGCAGCCGGCCATGTTTACGCCCATGTCGGTGGGGGACTGGTACGGGCAGCTGCCGTAAATCTTCTGGAAAATCGCTTTTAAGACCGGGAAGATCTCGATATCCCGGTTGTAATTTACCGTACTGATTCCGTATGCCTGGAGGTGGAAGGAGTCGATCATGTTTACGTCGTTCAGATCGGCGGTCGCCGCCTCGTAAGCCAGATTGACGGGATGGTCCAAGGGCAGATTCCAGATGGGGAAGGTCTCAAACTTGGCATAGCCCGCCCGGATATTCCGTTTGTTTTCATGATAAAGCTGGGAAAGACAGGTGGCCATTTTCCCGCTGCCCGGGCCGGGAGCGGTAATCACCACCAGCGGACGCGTAGTTTTGATGTAGTCATTCTTTCCGTAGCCCTCGTCGCTGACGATATAGGAAACATTTTTCGGATAGCCTTCAATCCGGTAGTGGAGGTATACGGGGATACCCTGTTTTTCCAGTAGCCGGCGGAAGTTGTCTGCGCCGGTCTGGCCTTTGTACTGGGTGATGGTTACGCTGCCGACATAAAAGCCCTTTGAACGGTAAATATCAATCAGGCGCAGGACATCCCGGTCATAGGTGATGCCGAGATCCTGGCGGATTTTATTCTTTTCAATATCGTCTGCATTAATGACAATGACGATTTCGGCGGTGTCAGAGAGCTGCTGCAGCATCTGCAGCTTGCTGGACGGCTCAAAGCCGGGGAGCACACGGGAAGCGTGGTAATCATCAAAGAGCTTTCCTCCGAATTCCAGATAAAGCTTGTTGCCGAAGCTTGCAATGCGTTTGCGGATCTGGGCGGACTGGAGCTCCAGATATTTCTCATGGTCAAAACCTGTTTTCATCTTTTACCTCTTCATCTGT
>JAHZHG010000026.1:4199-6527 GCA_019420425.1 Clostridiales bacterium | reverse complement strand
GCAGGAGGAATATCTTGTATCGCAGGAAACTTCGTCCCCTATGACACAAAGCCCTCCGGGGGATCGCCCTTGGCGCTAAGGAAAATGGCCGCTGCCGCGACCCCGCTCCGGCGCGAGAATGCGCCGGAGTCACATTCTTTTTTTAAAAAAGTATTGGTTGACAGCGCCGTGTCCTTACCACTATAATACTATGAGAAAATCAGAAAAATGGAAAAGAAAAGGTTGATAAAATGAGAGTAATTGCTGGTACAGCCAGGAGCCTTCCGCTGAAAACCGTCCCCGGGATGGATACCCGGCCGACGACAGACAGGATCAAGGAGACGCTGTTCAATATGCTTCAGCTGGATATCCCGGGAGCACGCTTTCTGGATCTGTTTGCCGGAAGCGGCGGGATCGGAATAGAAGCGCTCAGCCGTGGGGCGGAGGAGGCCGTGTTTGTGGATCAGGCCCGGGCGGCTGTTTCCTGTATCCAGGAGAATCTGCGCTTCACCCGGTTTACCGAGCGGGCCAGGGTAATGCAGTCCGAGGTGAGGTCTGCGCTGGCCAGACTGGAGGGAGAACCGCCGTTTCAGGTGATCTTTATGGACCCGCCTTACCGGTGCGGCCTGGAGCAGGAGGTACTGGACGTGCTGTCCCGTTCCGGATTGGCGGATAAGCACACGCTGATTGTGGTTGAGGCGGCTAAGGAAACAGATTTTTCCTGGCTGGAAGAAATGGGCTATACCGTACAGAAGAGAAAAGAATATAAGACAAATATGCACCTGTTTATCCGGAAAAACGGATAGGCAGCAGGGAGGGGAAGATGAGAAGAGCAGTGTATCCGGGCAGCTTTGACCCGGTGACAAAAGGGCATCTGGATATTATTGCCAGATCAGCTGATCTGGTGGACGAACTGATTGTGGGAGTCCTGCAGAACAATGTAAAATCCCCATTGTTTTCTTTGGAAGAACGTGTTAATATGTTATTAGATGTGACCAGGACTATTCCTAATGTACGGGTGGAATCATTCGGGGGATTATCCGTGGATTTCGTAAAAAAATGCGATGCCCAGTTCATTGTCAGAGGACTGCGGGCGATCACGGATTTTGACTACGAGCTGCAGATGGCGCAGACAAACCGTATTCTGAATCGAGATGTGGATACCATATTTTTGACCACCAGTCTTGAGTATGCATATTTAAGCTCCACCACGGTAAAAGAGGTGGCAGCTTATGGGGGAGATATTTCCCGGTTCGTGCCGTCCCAGGTCGTTGACCGGGTCTATGAAAAGCTTCGGGAAAAGAATAAATAAGGAGAGATAAGTCAGATGAGCAGCAGAATTGAACAGATCATTGAAGAGATTGAGGAATTTGTAGACAGCTGTAAATTTCAGCCCCTGTCCTCGACAAAGATTGTCGTAAATAAAGAAGAGCTGGAAGAGCTTCTGCGGGAGCTTCGGATGAAGACTCCGGACGAGATTAAACGTTACCAGAAGATCATCAGCAATAAAGACGCGATCCTGGCAGACGCCCAGGCAAAAGCAGACGCGATTCTGGCCGACGCCCAGGAACGCGCACAGCGCGTTGCCAGCGAGAGCGAGGTAATGCAGATGGCCATTGCCCAGTCCAACGAGCTGATGGAGCAGACCCAGGCCAAGGCCCAGGAGTTGCTGGACAATGCCACCACAGATTCCAACAACATCCGTCTCAGCGCCATTTCCTACACGGATGAGATGCTGGAGAACCTGGAAAAAATCATGAGCCACACCATCGAAACAGCGGGAACCCGATACAGCACCTTTATCAATTCCATTCAGTCCTGCTACGATATCGTAAGTAAAAACCGTCAGGAGTTATCTCCGGGCGCGGCTCCGTCCAGCTATTCCATGCCGGAGGAGACGCCTGCCAGTGAGGATACCTTAACGGAGGAATAGCATGACGGTGCCTGCAGCCATCAGGGCTGCGGCAGTTTTGCAGATCAGATACCAGGAGGTATCCCGTCTGTCCCAGTGACAGACAGATACTGACTGCATCAGGGAGGAACAGCCGCCAAAGGCGGCAAAACCGGCGATGAGTACCGGTTTGAGAGAAAGAGGAATGGAGCTGACGGCAGTGAGGTGTATTCCGCTGGTCAGTTCAGTCAGTCCGCAGAGGGTTAGTGAGATCCAGGAACCTTCGGAGAATATTCCGGAGATCATAGCTGAAATAATGGAAAAAAGGATAACCCATGCGCCAAGGACTGTGATATGTAGGATTCCATCTGATATACAGGCATCAAACAGTTCGAAATTCAGCGGAGTGTTTGATGTCTTTTTTTCTGCTTCCGCCGGAATGAGGAATGTACCGCGCT
>JAHZHG010000026.1:0-4189 GCA_019420425.1 Clostridiales bacterium | reverse complement strand
TCCGATAGCCAGGGGGATACCATAGAGACAGAGCAGCATAAGACCAAGAAGCTCCGGCCGGTTCAGCTGGCCGTGTACCAGATACTGGATGACGAACATGGGGCTGACGTTATTGACAAAGCCGTAGAGCCATCTGGCCTCCGCATCATTGATCCGTCCTGCGCGCTTCAGGTCGGAGGTGGCCTTTGCACCCATAGGGTATCCGCAGACGAAGCCCAGGATAATGCAGTATGTCCCGTAGCGGCTGGCTCCGGTCAGCCGGTGAAGGAGGGGATAGGCGGCTGCAGAAAGTCCGCGGGCAAGGTCTGTCCGCACCAGAAAGTCGGACAGTACCATAAAGGGAAACAGCACGGGCACCAGCTCGTTAAACCAGAGCAGCAGCCCGCGCTTGGCCCCTGTTGCTGCGGGCCCGGGAAAACAGGCCATAAAGCCCAGCAGGGTGAACAGAGCGACAGCGGCCGCCATACGTTTTTTTCTCATCTTCATTCCTCTTTCCGGTGGTTATATCCCATCCTATGCGCATATAGTAATAAAAATGTGCAGGAGAGACGGATGAAGAAAAACAGGCGGCGAATCATTTATCTGCTGATGGTCTGCGTGCTGGACGGCCTGCTGCTTGGCTGGATCAGACAGTGCGGCAGGCTGATGAATCTCAGCAGAGAGAGCATCCACCAGGCAGCATTCCGGGAGCTGGAGCTGGGCGAGGAGGGCATCGAGGCGCTGGACAGTCTGCAGGTAATGGAGGAGATGGCAGACGCCGATGTGCTGGCCGTGGCCCTGGCCTTTACCGGGTTTTCTACGGACGGGATCTGGAGCAGCCTGGATGAGGAGTTTGTCACGGAATGGAAGGGGCGGTATCTGGAGTACCGTGGGGCTGCTTACGAGATGCTGCAGGCAGTCTGCGCGGCGCTTTTGGAGGATCCGGAGTATTTTCCGGTGGCTCAGGAACAGATTTCCTTTGAAAATTCCTGGATGTTTGAGCGTACATACGGAGGTCGGCGCGGCCATGAGGGCACCGACCTGATGCCGCCGAAAAATATTGCCGGACAGTATCCGGTGGTATCCATGACGGACGGCGTGGTGGAGCAGATCGGCTGGCTGGAAAAAGGAGGCTATCGTGTCGGCATACGCAGCCCGAACGGCGGATGCTTTTACTACGCCCATCTGGATTCTTACCGGGAGGGGCTGCAGAAAGGGCAGTGGGTGAATGCGGGCACGTTTCTTGGCTTTATGGGAGATACCGGCTATGGGGAGGAGGGCACCAGAAGCCGCTTTTCCGTGCATCTGCATTTCGGCATTTATTTTAATGACGAAAACGGAGAGGAGGTCAGCGTAAATCCCTACTGGATTCTGCGCCGCATGGAAAAGCATAAGTTGAAATACGATGATGTTTTATGATATACTATTTTTTTGGGAAGTTGTTGCATTGGGAGGATGAAAAAGCAATATGGAAATCCAATTATGGAGAGAAATTCTGACACCGTACGATCTGGCGGTGAAGGAGCTGGTGATCAAGTTTGAACACCTGATCCGGGAGCATCGGGAGAGAGGCCTGTACTCGCCGATTGAGCAGGTGCATGGGCGGGTGAAAACCATTTCCAGTATTCTGGACAAGGCCCAGAAGAAGCATATCCGTCTGGATGAGATCGAGGAACGGCTGGGGGACATTGCCGGGATACGGATTATCTGCCAGTTTGTGGAGGACATCCGCAGGGTGGTGGAAATTATCCGCAGCCGGACCGATATGGTGGTAAAAAGTGAGAAGGATTATATCAATCACATGAAGGAAAGCGGCTACCGCAGCTATCATATGATTGTTTATTATGAGGTGCAGACCCTGAAGGGAAGCAAGCGGATCCAGGTGGAAATTCAAATCCGGACGCTGGCGATGAACTTCTGGTGCACCACCGAACATTCCCTGCAGTATAAGTACAAGAAAAATATTCCGGATCACATCCGGGAAAAGCTGATGAATGCGGCGAATGCCATCATCACGCTGGATAATGAGATGTCGGCAGTACGCAGCGAGATCATGGATGCACAGATCTCTTTCCAGATCCAGGCAAGGCTGGTATCCGACATTTTGAATAATATCCAAAACCTGTATCACCGGGCAAACAAACGGGAGATCGTCAAAATCCAGGACGAATTTTACCGTATCTATGAGACGGGCGACATCGAGCAGCTGCGGCACTTCAGTAATGAGCTGGATGTGATTGCCGAGGGCTACCGGGCCCAGTCTCTGGGAAACTAAACAGGTACATAACGGGAGAGAAGCAGATGGAGATACCGGCATCATTTCTGGAACGGATGGAGGAGCTGCTGGGGGAGGAATACCCGGCATTTGCCGCCTCCATGGAGGAAAAACACCATACAGGGCTGAGGGTGAATACGGGCAGGCTGACGGCAGAGGAGCTCCAAAAGGCGGTTCCCTTTGCACTGGAAGCAGTGCCCTGGGTAAAAAACGGGTTCTACTATGAGGAAGAGGACAGGGTCACACATCACCCGGCCTACTATGCGGGCCTGTATTATATACAGGAGCCGAGCGCGATGATTCCGGCCTCCATACTTCCCGTGAAGCCGGGGGACAGGGTTCTGGATCTCTGCGCGGCTCCCGGCGGGAAAGCCACAGAGCTGGCGGCCAGGCTGAACGGCGAGGGATTGCTGCTGGCCAACGACATCAGTGCATCCCGGGCAAAGGCACTGCTGAAAAATCTGGAGCTGTTCGGCGTATCCAACTGCATGGTGTCGGCAGAGGAGCCGGAAAATCTGGCAGAGGCCTACCCGGAGTTCTTTGATAAAATCCTGATTGATGCGCCATGCTCCGGGGAGGGCATGTTCCGCAGGGATTCGGGGATGGTCAGGGACTGGCTGGAGCGCGGTCCGGCCTACTATGCGCCCATTCAGAAAAGACTTCTGGAGCTTGGCGTGCGTATGCTGGCTCCGGGTGGCTATCTGGTTTACTCCACCTGTACGTTTTCTGAAGAGGAGGACGAAGGGCAGATACGCGGCCTGCTGGAAGCCCATCCCGAGCTGAGTCTGGTGCGGCCCGGATGGCAGGAGGGCTTTTCCGAAGGCCTGTCCCTTAAGGAATGTGTACGGATCTGGCCCCATCGGGCAAAGGGAGAGGGGCATTTCGCCGCCCTTCTGCAAAAGCGCGGAGAAGAAGGCAGACGCGGCCCGGCGGCACCGGGCGATACCGGGAAAAAATTAAGGCCGGTGCAGGAGGAAAAGCTGGACGGAGAAGCCAGGTCATTTATCGGCCTGCTGCCCGAGCGGCTGAAACAGGGCGGGCAGCTGTTTCTTCTGGAGGATCAGCTGTACCTGATTCCTGTGGATGGCCTGCGCCGGGGAATCCACTATCTGCGCACAGGGCTCAGCCTTGGCACGGTAAAGCGCGGCCGGTTTGCGCCTTCTCAGGCGCTGGCTATGGCCCTGAAAAAAGAAGAGTTTCCCGCGGCGCTCGATCTGGAGTTTACGGATGAACGCCTGCTGCGCTATCTGAAGGGGGAAACGATCTCCATGGAGGATGAGCAGGCGAAGGGCTGGATTTTGCTCTGTGCCGGAGGGTACCCTGTGGGCTGGGGTAAGGCCGGCGGGGGAACGGTGAAGAATAAATACTGCCGCGGCTGGCGGATGCAGGCGTAGACCCGGCAGTGGGATACGGAGAGGGGGATTCTCCTGGAACGACTGGATAAGTTTCTGGCCGGAGCCGGTGCGGGCACCCGGTCAGAGGTAAAGGGATACATAAAAAAGGGAAAGGTGACGGTGAACGGGCAGACAGCCTCCGGGCCGGAGCAGAAGATCGATCCCGGACAGGACGAGGTCTGTCTGGAGGGCAGAAGAGTTTCCGGCCGGACGCCGTCCTATTACCTGCTGAACAAGCCTGCCGGTGTGGTGAGCGCGACTGAGGACAAGCTGCATCAGACGGTGCTGGATCTGCTCAGCGGCGTGCCGAATCGGCAGGAGCTTTTCCCGGTGGGACGTCTCGACAGAGATACCACCGGACTTTTGCTGATCACCGACGACGGGCCGCTGGCCCATGAGCTGCTGTCCCCGAGAAAGCATGTGGAAAAGACGTATTACGCCCGGGTGGACGGGCGGGTGAGTGAGGCAGATGTGGAGGCTTTTGCCGCCGGTATGGATATCGGGGAAAAGCATCCCACCCTTCCGGCAAAGCTGCACATTC
>JAHZHG010000259.1 GCA_019420425.1 Clostridiales bacterium | reverse complement strand
AGGATACGGCAGAATATGTCCGCACGGACGGGGGACTGGTATCGGCGTCGGCTATGCTGGAGCGGTTTTTGTTCAGCGGGGACAAGCAGTATGCGCCGATCGGCAAGCTTTCCGGCGGAGAGAAGCGGCGGCTGAACCTGCTGCGGGTGCTGATGCAGGCGCCAAACGTACTGATCCTGGATGAGCCGACCAACGACCTGGATCTGACCACGCTGACGATTCTGGAGGATTATCTGGACCGGTTTGACGGAATAGTGATTACGGTTTCCCATGACCGGTACTTCCTGGACCGTATTGTGCGGCGGATATTTGCTTTTGAAGGGGATGGGGAGCTGGTGCAGTACGAGGGCGGCTATACGGATTACCAGTGGAAAAAGCAGCAGCTGGCCGAAGAACAGACGCCGGAAAAGGCAGTATCGGGAAAGAAATCTTCCGGAAAGGGCAGACAGGAGCGGCCCGCCAGGGAAAAGAAGCTGAAGTTTACCTGGCAGGAACAGCGGGACTACGAGACGATCGAAGAAGAGATCAGCAGCCTGGAGGAAAAATGTGCGGAGCTGGAGCAGGAGATGGAACGCTCAGCCAGCGATTTTGTCCGCTTAAATGAGCTTCAGGCACAGCTGGAAGCAGCGAATCAGCTGCTGGATGAAAAAATGGAGCGCTGGGAGTATCTGGAGGAGCTGGCAGCGCGGATATCAGAGGCACAGAATGAGGGAAAAGAGGCAGCAATGCAATGAGGAAAATGAAGCATGTTTCAGACAGCCGCACCGAGCAGACGTATCTGCTGATGCATCGGCATATTAACGGCTATGGACGGCTGTTTGGAGGCCAGCTGCTGAGCTGGATAGATGAGATTGCAGGTATTGTGGGAAAACGCCACGCAGAAAGTGAAATTACCACGGCATCTATAGACAATCTGAACTGTAAATCAGGAGCCTTTTTGAATGACACGCTGGTGCTGATCGGACGGGTGACCCATGTGGGACGCAGCTCCATGGAGGTACGTGTGGATACATACGTGGAGGAACTGAACGGAATCCGGCGGATGATTAACCGGGCATATGTGGTCATGGTGGCGATTGACAGCGAAGGAAAGGCAATAGAGGTGCCGGGGCTTGTTGTGGAGACAGAGAGTGAACGGGCCGAGTGGGAGGGCGGAGAGCGCCGCTATCGGCTGAGAAAGCAGCGCCGGGAAGAAGGCTTTTAGCTGCCGGGGCTGTATACGGCAGGAGGGAGCAGAATGATTCATTATGTAAACTGGGACACGATTACGGCTTTTGCCAAGGCGGCCTTTGAGGCGGCGGGCGTTCCCGGGGAGGACGCCGGGATTTGTACGGATATTTTGATTGAGGCGGACAGAAGGGGGATTACCTCGCATGGAGTAAACCGCTTAAAGCCCATATATCTGGACCGGATTAAGGCTGGTATTCAGAAGGCGGTTACCGAGATTGAGACGGTACGGGAGACGATGACCACCGCAGTTCTGGACGGACACGACGGTATGGGCCAGGTGGTTGGATACCGGGCAATGCGCATGGCCATCGAGAAGGCTAAAGCCTGCGGCATGGGCATGGTGGCTGTACGCAATTCCACCCATTACGGAATTGCCGGATACTATGCCACCATGGCTACGGAGGCAGGCTGCGTGGGAATTACAGGCACGAACGCCAGGCCGTCCATCGCGCCGACCTTCGGCGTGGACAATATGCTGGGCACCAACCCGCTGACCGTGGGAATGCCGACGGACGAGCCGTTCCCCTTTGTGCTGGATTGCGCCACCTCTATCACCCAGCGGGGCAAGATCGAGTATTTCGCCCGGGTGGGCAGGGATACGCCGGCCGGCATGGTGATCGGCAGGGACGGTTCGGCCAAGACGGACTCTGTGCAGATCCTGGAGGATCTGGTCAGAGGGGAGGCTGCGCTGGCGCCCCTGGGAGGAATCGGTGAGGAGCTGGCGGGCTACAAGGGCTACGGCTACGCGACGGTGGTGGAGGTGCTTTCCGCGGCGCTGCAGAGCGGAAATTATCTGAAGATGCTCACCGGCCTGGACGGTGCAGGAAACAAGGCGCCGTATCACCTGGGGCACTTTTTCATTGCCATTAACACCGAGGCGTTTATGGGGCTGGAGGCGTTCAAAAAGACAGCCGGGGATATCCTGCGTGAGCTGAGAAATTCTACGGTGGCTCCGGGCTGCGAGCGAATTTATACGGCAGGAGAAAAGGAGTATCTCACCTGGCAGGAGCTAAAGGACAAGGGCCTGCCGGTGAACGAAAGTATGCAGAAGGAGCTGCTGGAGATTCGGGAGAGCTATGGACTTAAGGGCTTTACCTTTGATTTTGCATAAGGATACAAAAACCGGGCGGCAGGAGTATTCCCTGCCGCCCGGCGGTGATATCCGGATTATTTTTTTGATTTAAAGAGCTTTCCCATCAGGATAACGACGAGGATCATGAGGATGCTCACGGTAAATATGCCCAGCATTCCTTTTCCCATAAGTTCCAGTCCAATTTCCAGTCTGTTCAGCATAGCGATTCCTCCCTTTCTTTATAACAAATTGGTAACGAGGCTGATCACCAGACCGCCTGCGACTACGGATGCAATCTGCCCGGAAACGTTGGCGCCTGCAGCGTGCATCAGGATAATGTTGCCCGGATCCTCCTCCTGGGCCAGCTTCTGTACTACGCGGGAGGACATGGGGAAGGCGGAAATACCTGCCGCACCGATCATCGGGTTGATTTTTTTCTTTAAAAACAGGTTCAGGATTTTGGCAAAAACTACGCCGCCGATGGTATCAAAGACAAAGGGCAGAAGGCCGATGGCCAGGATAATCAGCGTGTCAGTGGAGACAAAGGCCTCTGCCTGCATACTGAAGGAAATCGTGATGCCCAGCAGCAGGGTGATGATGTTGCTGAAGGTGGTGGAGGCCGTCTCGGAAAGCGAATCCAGTACATGACATTCCCTCAGCAGGTTGCCGAACATGAGAAAACCGACCAGCGCCACAGAGGAGGGGGAAATCAGTCCGACAATAAAGGTGGTAATGATGGGGAAGGCGATCCGCATCCCGCGGGACACGTTGGAGGGAGAATAGTCCATCCGGATCTGCCGTTCCTTTTTTGTCGTAACCAGCTTGATGGCAAAGGGCTGAACCACAGGTACCAGGGCCATGTAGGAGTAGGCCGCCACCGCGATCGCTCCCACGTAGGAGGAGTGGAGAATCTGGGAAACCAGAATGGAGGTCGGGCCGTCCGCCGCGCCGATGATGCCGATGGACACTGCGTCCGTCACGTCAAAGCCGAGGAGCAGGGCCACCAGAATGGCAAAAAAGATACCGAACTGGGCCGCAGCGCCGAACAGAAACATGATTGGCTGGGAGAGCAGGGGGCCAAAGTCGATCATTGCGCCGATACCGATAAATAAGAGGATCGGCATAGCCTCCGATGCGGAGATCAGCGAGTCGTAGAGCCACTCGATGATGCCGCCCGTCTCGCCCACGCCGGCCAGCGTCTGATTCAGCACGCCGGAAAACGGGAGATTCACCAGAATCGCGCCAAAGCCCATGGGCAGCAGCAGGGCAGGCTCATACTGCTTTCGGATCGCCAGCCAGATCAGCAGCACCCCAACGCCATACATGATCAGCTGCTTCCAGGTAATTGCGAGTATTCCTTCATACAAAAATTCCATAAAAACACATCCTTTCCGGGTGGAAGCCTTGTCTGGAAGGAATAAAAAAACAAGGCCCTCCCTGTATCATTTACAGGAAAAGTCTTGCCATTACAGATATATTCCGGACCGGCTAAGGTCGTGCTGACGAAATATACAACGCGTACGCGGGGCTACTCCCTTTTCAACTATAGTTGTATATTAGCAAAAAGCCAGGAAAATTACAACCATAATTTTACTTATTTTTAGTGGTTATTCAATGGTATAAGCAAAAAAAGAACCTTCAACTGGTTCAGCGTTGAAGGTTCTTTTCTTCACTAATCGGGGCAACAGGATTTGAACCTGCGACCTCGCGGCCCCCAGCCGCGCGCGCTACCAAGCTACGCCATACCCCGGTCTCCTAAACACTTACGAATGGTATTCTACAATAACTGGTTACATTTGTCAAGAAATTATTTTTCGATTTTGTGCGGTACGGGGACCGGATCGGAAACAGCCCCGGACTGTGCTGCGGGCGGAATTATAAAAAGTCTATTAAATGGTAAGGTTAGGTTGAAGTCCGTAGTTGAAGGTGATAAGATAGGTGAGGTTCGATTTTACATGATGGTTAAAGGAGATCGCTATGACAGCTTACAAAAGAATAAAGGCAGGCCGGAAGTTCTACCGGAACTTTTTTTCCCTCTACGTTGTCCTGGTGCTTCAGAATGTAGTTACACTGAGCGTGAATCTGGCGGACAATGTGATGCTGGGCGCATACAGCGAAACCGCCCTGTCGGGAGTAGCGGCGGTGAATCAGATCCAGTTTGTATACCAGCAGGTGTTGACCGCCTTTGGCGAGGGACTGGTTATCTTCGGCAGCCAGTACTGGGGCAAAAAGCAGATTGCGCCAATGAAAAAAATTGCCGCATCAGCAATGCACGCCGGCCTGCTGACCTGTGCGGTGCTTTTTACGGCGGTCAGTATTATTCCCGACCGGAT
>JAHZHG010000258.1:329-4646 GCA_019420425.1 Clostridiales bacterium | reverse complement strand
GCCGCTGTTTCCGCAGCCCGTGGCCAACAGCGCCGCCAACAGGCCAATCAGGCAGATACCTGTGATTTTCTTTTTCATGGCAATTCCTCCTTTATGTGCAATAAGATCTGCTCCCTCATCCTTTTCCGTGATATTCATTATATCATGAACCATTTTCTTTGTCATTTTTTTCTTGCGATCCTAATAAAATCTTCAGCATTTCGCCTGTGGTGACCGCTGTCCTTTCCGCCGCCCCCGGCTCCTTCAGATCAGGAGCCTCAAAGGGGGCGGGATACCGCCGGTGGAATGCAAAGAACTTTCTCCTGGCCGTCTCCTCCGTATGGTCAAAAAGCTTCAGCATTGCCCTGACCTCGATGTTCTTCCAGCCATAGCGGTTGCGGTATTCGTGGTAGCTGCTCCACCAGTAATCCTGGATACGGGCTGCATATCCATGGATCACCGGCAGATAATGCAGTTCCCGGCAGACCAGGCGGATCTCCTCATCTGTACGCATCCGGATAGTAAACCCGTATTCCTCCTTAGACAGCTCCCGGCCATGGGTGCTGCGATAGTACCGCCGGAACTCCTCCCACAGCTCCTCCAAAAGCTCCTCCCAGGCGCCTCCCGGAAGGCGGTAAAGCAAATGCACACTGCTGTCCAGCAGGCAAAATGCGTACACGGAAAACTTCCTTCCCTGCTGAAGCTGAAGGACAGTATCGAGAAATTTCTTTTTATCTCTTTCATCAGCAAGAACTCGTGGATTTCCTTTCAGAATAGAATAATAGATAGGCTTTTTTGATTTGGTTGTCGGCATAGATTGTCCTCCCTGTTGAACGTATTTCTTCCCCACTATACTGCCCTTCCGGCTTTCTTCTCTAATTTACCACTTCTTTATATAATATTCAACATAGAAACTTTCTGTGCAACAATAAGTGTCATGAAAAATGTGCTTCGCACATCTTCGCGACTTTTATCTTCCTCCCAGAAGCACATTTTTTCCGCGCCGGATGCATATTGCGTAGCAATAGAATACCTCTTGCATCCGTGCGCATCCTGCCGGAGGCTTTTGTATCATAGGAAAATGGGGAGCAGTTTCCTATGATATAAAAACAAAGCCGCCATTCCCCAAGAGGAATGAACGGCTCTGCCTGCCTCCGTCATTATTTGGTTAAATTTTCCCCTGCTCCCGCAGCTTTCTCATGTTCATCATTCCATCCAGAGTAACCACCACTACCAGGATTACTCCTACCACCACGTTCTGCAGTTCAGGGCTCATTTTAAGCAGGTTGAACATATTGGTCAGCAGCGACATGAAGATAACGCCCAGCAGGGCTCCGATAACAGAGCCTTTTCCGCCGGCAAAGCTGCCGCCGCCGATAACGCAGGCGATGAAGCAGGTCATATGGATCCCTTCGCCCATGTACTGTGTCGGCTTGTGGATATAAGCGGAACGGAAAATTGCCGCCATGGCGGTAAGCACTCCCGTCGCCGCATAGGCCAGAAATACAATCCGCTTATCGTTAAAGCCAATCAGCTTGGCCGCCTCTCTGTTTCCTCCTACGAAATACAGCTTTTTTCCGCCTGTCGTGTATTTCAGAAAAATGCTGAAAATGACAATCAATACCAGAAGTACCCAAGTCATCACATACAGTCCGCCAAACTCTCCGTCGCCCAGCATAATATAGGCATCGTCAAACGCCTGAAGCGTTCTTACCTCGTTCCAAAGCAGCATGGCCGCTCCGTATCCCACATACTGCATACCCAGGGTGGCAATCAGCGCGTTGATGCCGACAATGGAAACCAGGAATCCATTGATGCAGCCCATCACCAGTCCGACCAGAAGCGTCAGGATGATCACAACCGGAACCGGCATCCCCATCATCGTAAACTTTCCGGCCGCAATCGCGGAGAGCAGCATGATGGAGCCCACAGACATATCAAAGTATCCGCAGATCAGCTGAAACATCATCCCGAACGCAATCATCGCAGTGGGCACAAAGCTTACCTGCAGAGAATGCAGATTTCTGGGATCCCAGAAAATATCACTTTTAATCGTAAGCACAATTACGAGAAGGATACATAAGGCTACGGAGATAGATTCGTTCTTTTTTGCTATTCTTTTTATTATATTCTGCTGCATGTCTCTACCTCCCTCAGTCCTTTTTCGCACTGATCCGGATATCTGCAATAATCGCAAGGATCAGAATCACGCCCAGAATAATCTGCTGTACATAGGAATCGATACGGTAGGCAGTCATCCCATTGCTTAACATATGGATAAACAAAAGGCCCAGCACGGATTTGAGCATACTTCCGCGGCCTCCGAAAAGGCTGGCTCCGCCGATAACCGCCGCTGTGATCATCGTCACTTCCAGGTTCGTTCCAACCGTTACATTCGGCGCCTTAACCCGGCAGGTCATAAGCACGCCGCCAAAGGCTGAGCACATCGCAGATACGACAAAGCCGGCGATTTTCACCCGGTTTGCTTTAATGCCGTACAGGATGGTCGTCTCTACATTATGGCCAATGTAATACATCTGCTTAAAGAACCGGGACTTGTTCAGCAAAATTTCCAGAATGACCACAATGACTATCATCAGGATAATTACCCAGGAAACGCTGCCAATCTTGTTCATCACAAAGCTGCGGGCTTCCCTCGGGAGCTGACGTCCGGTCATCCTGGTAATCATCATCCAGTTATATCCCTTTACCGCCAGCATCACGCCGATCGTGACCATCATGGAATTCAGCCGGAATCTGGTAATCAGAAAGCCGGAAACAAAGCCAATGACCCCCGCAATCACCATGGCAAGGGCGATCGCCGGATACGCATCCATTTTGTATGTATTGCAGAAAATCCCCATCAGTGTTCCGCCAAAGCAAAACATTGAGCCCACGGACATATCCAGCTCGCCCATGATAATCAGGAAGGTAAACCCGATAAGCGCAAAAAATTCAACAGATACATCAAAAAGAATGGAATGGATATTGTTATAGTTTAAAAATGTACTTCTTGTAAGCGATAAAAAAATAAACAGTACAGCAACCAGATAAATAATCGTCCAGCTGCCGAAGTCAAATTTCTTTTTTTCCTGCTCATTTAGCTTACGGCCTGTTGCCTCTGTACTCATCAGCTCTTCGCTCCTTCCTCAGATGCCCCCACTGCCGCATAACGCATCAGCGTCTGCTCTGTAAATTCGCTGCATTCTACTTCGCCAACAATGGAATTGTCTCTCATAATCTTAATCCGGTCGGAAAGCCGCATCAGCTCCGGAAGCTCGGAGCTAAATACAATGACTCCCACTCCCTTTTTGGCGATTTCCAGAAGAAACTTATGGATTTCCTCCTTTGCTCCCACGTCGATGCCGCGGGTCGGCTCATTTACAATGACCACATCCGGTTCCGGCGCCAGGCAGGCTGACATCATCACCTTCTGCTGATTGCCGCCGCTTAGCTTTCTTGGCTTTGTGCTCAGGGAAGGCAACGCTATGGCGAACTTTTTGATATACTCTGTGGAGATACGCTTCCGTTCTTTATTATTGATAAATCCCAGCTTATTGGATACTTTTCCCAAAATAGGGAGAGAGACGTTATCCGTCACCGGCATGTCAAGCAGCAGGCCCGCCACCTTACGGTTATTGTTCAGGTACATGACATGCTTGTCCACCATATTCTTCGGTGTAACCTTGTTCAGTTTTTCACCCTTTATGAAAATTTCTCCGCTGTCCTTTCTTTCCAGCCCGTACATCATGCGGGACAGCTTTGTCACACCAGAGCCCTCCAGGCCGAAAATACCCAGAATCTCTCCTGCATGGAGCTGCAGATCTGAAGGATTGAGCGCATGAGCCTTCGCCAGATTTTTCACTTCAAAAATCACCTCGTCATTTTTAATGACATCAGCGGAATTTTTTATGGAATACAGGTTCAGATCACGCCCCACCATATTGTTAATCAAATCATTTTCCGTAAGATTTTCATCATTAATCAGCGTCGTAACAAACTGGCCGTCTCGCATAATGGTGACACGGTCTGAAATCTGCATGATTTCTTTGAGGCGGTGTGAAATATAGATAATAGTCATTCCCTCTGCCTTCAGGCGCTTCAGAATCTCCATCAGCCGGTCGGCCTCCTCATCGTTCAGGCCCGAGGTTGGCTCATCCAGAATAATCACCTTGGGATTTGCCACAATACAGCGGATAATCTCGATCATCTGCTGCCCTGCCAGCGTCACGCCGCCCATCTGTTCTTCCGGCTTTACGGTCTTTAAGCCAAAGCGTTCCAGCTGCCTGGCCGTCTCCGCATATAACTGTTTGTAATCGATTCTTCCGCCCTTTATAA
>JAHZHG010000258.1:0-319 GCA_019420425.1 Clostridiales bacterium | reverse complement strand
GGTGGGATAAACATTTTCAGCCACCGACAGATTTTCAAAAACGGCTAACTCCTGATGTACCATGCGAATGCCCATCGCCTGCGCTGCCGATGGAGTATACGTCTTTACCTGCTCTCCATCCAGTGTAATTGTTCCGGTATCCGGAACTGCCTCGCCCATAATGATTTTCACCAGGGTACTCTTTCCGGCTCCGTTTTCCCCCAGTATGGTATGAATCTCACCCTGCCTGATTGAAAAGGACACATCCGTCAGCGCTTTTACTACACCGTATGTTTTCGTTATATTACTGATTTTTAAATACTCCGATTTCTGTCCGGAC
>JAHZHG010000257.1:825-4654 GCA_019420425.1 Clostridiales bacterium | reverse complement strand
AAGTGACAGCTCAGTGACCGTATATCCGAATTTCAAAACAGGCGCCGCCCTCCGGCCGGTTCCGGGCAGTGATACTGCCGTTCTGGAGAGCGAAAACGGAACGCGCCAGGGCCAGTCCGATGCCGATTCCATTGCCTTTGGCCCTTCTGCCCCGGTAAAACCGCTCAAAAAGGTGGGGCAGGTCCTCCTCGTCGAACCCCGGCCCGGCATCCCGGATCAGTATTTCTGTGTAAAGGGGGTTGCGGGAAGTGCCTCCATCGTCCACTCCAGATCGCCGTCAAATTCTGCACGGCCATTATCCGAAATATTCACAGAAACCGCCTCCCGGTTCAGCAGGTCACTCAGATTTTCTGCCGCCAGGTTCAGCGCAGTATAGACATCCACCGGAGCGTGCTCCAGGTGCAGCGTGCCCGCATCGATTCTGGAAAGGGTCAGCAGAGCCTCCTCCAGGCGGTTCAGCCTTTTCAGCTGTTTTTCAATCTGATCGGTATAAACGGAGGGCGTGGTTTTTTCCAGAAGCTGAAGGGAAAGAAATGCGGCCGTGATCGGGGTTTTCAGCTGATGGGCGATATTCGCCAGATTATCGGCAAAACCGGCTCTGGCTTTCACCGCCGCCTCTCTGGTCTGGTACAGATTCGTCACGGTTTTGTACAGCTCATCCTGGAGCTGGGAGAACTCGTCCTCCTTCAGCCGGATTGCCGTTCCGCCGCTGCCCGTGTTGACCTGCTCCAGATATCCCGTCAGCCCGGCTATACGGCCCACGCTGCGCCTGTGCAGATACCCTGAGGCAAAAAATACCGCGCACGCCGTGGCGAAAAACACCGCTGTCGCAAGCAGAAGCAGCTTTTCCTGGGTTCCCCGGGAAAAATCGCTGTCTGTATACCCATACTGTGCCAGCACCTCCCCGCCGTCAGTCTCCGTGGGAGAGGAGGTGTGATACTTTTTCAGGGAAGCGAGCACCTGCGTTTCGGCCTCCGGGTAGTCCGTGATGAGGATCTGGCAGAGCGCAGAGACGTGCTGATAAGAGGCCCGGCGGTATTCCCGGAGCCAGCAGACGGATATGGCCATAATTCCGGCCAGGCAGATGAGTACAGGAATGAGGGTAACGGATATGCGTTTACTTTTTTCTGTCATCGTGTGTCCTCCAGGCGATAGCCAAAGCTGCGGATGGTTTTCAGGCAGGACGGATGGTGCAGCTTTTCCCGCAGGCGTTTCATGGTGACTGTCAGGGTATTGTCATTCACATAGCTGCCATTACTGTCCCAGATCTGCTCCAGCAGCCGGTTTCTGGTCACGGTCCGGCCTTTGTTTTCCATCAGTAAAAGGAGAAGCCGGTATTCCGGCTGGCTTAGGAAAATTTCCTCCTGTCCGCAGAAAACAGCCGGCTTTTTCGTATCCAGCAGCAGCTGATCGCAGTACAGGCAGGTTTCCTTTTCCTGCCCGGACCGGCGCAGCAGGGCGCGGATGCGGGAGTACAGCACCTCCAATTCAAAGGGCTTCACCACATAGTCATCCGCCCCGTCCCGGAAGCCCTGGACAATATCCGCCGTCTCGCCGCGGACAGTCAGGTAGAGGATCGGCAGCCGGTTACCCTGACGGCGGCGCAGCCAGCGGCACAGCTCGTCCCCGCAGCCGTCGGGCATATTCCAGTCCAGAAGCACAATCGACGGGGTATGTCTGCCCAGCGCCTGCTTCGCCTGGTCAATCGTAGAAAGCACCGTAACCGCACAGCCCTGCTGCTCCAGATATTCCCGAACAGACAGCGCGATGGTCTCGTCATCTTCAACATAATATATTTCCGTCATTGTTGCCCCTCCCTGCTTCACTGAAATTGCAGATTTTCCCTCCCGCAAAAGAACCGCCTTTTTATTCTGCTGAACGTCTATCCTGATTTACCGTTTGTTTCAAGCTTCTTAAAGATCGTTTTTGCGCTGAACGCGAGCATCAGGGAAACCACGCCGGCAAACATAACCACTGCAAATTCGGCTCCTTCACTGATTTCAAACAATACGCCATACAAAGCATTGCCTAATGGCTGGGCACACATGGAGATGGTAAGGATAACGGCAATTACCTTTCCGATCAGATGCTGGGGAGTTTCGGCCTGCATAAAGGACAGCATTTGTACGGAAAAAATTGTTGAGCCTATCATAATAAGCGAACAGCATACCGTTATCATGATATAATTTATCCTTCCGGAAGGAAACAGCATCAGCGTTAGCCCCATTGGAAACACACATACCGCGCAGCTGATCAGCATATTTGCCGATTTTTGGATCTTCAGCTTATCTCCAAACACACCTGCACAGATACCGCCCAAAAGCCCTCCCGCTGCCATTGCCCCTTCTGTAAAGCCATAAAGCCGGTTTGCCTGACCTGCGTCTAAGCTTAATACCTCCGTAATCAGATACGGCACTGCAACCAGAAGCATTGCGGACAAAAATAAATTGATTCCGCAGATGATCAGCACCCCTTTTCCGACAACAGGCTTTTCTTTCCGGATAAAGCGAATACTTTCGGCAAAATCCGTTTTGACGGTTTTCCACATTCCTCCCCCGGAAACCTGCTTTGGGGACGGAATTTTAATAAAAATCTCCATAATTGCAGAGAGGAGGAAACAGATCATGCAAATCCACAGCACTGGCTTTAAGCCATATGCGCTGTATAAAATTCCGCCCAGAATCGGGCCGGTCAGGCCGGCCAGGGAGCTGATGGAGTTGATCAGCGAATTTGCCGCCATAAAATTATCCTGGCACACCAGAGCCGGTATGCTTGCCTGCACAGACGGCTGATATGCGCCGGCAATCCCATATAAAAGCATTAGCGTGACCGTAAGCAGCGGAATGAGGTTTATACCATCCATGAGCAGGGAAAATGCAAAAATAATGGCCGCCGTAGAAAAGTCCAGTATAACCATAATGTTTCGCTTATTTACCCGGTCTGCAACGATACCCCCTATGGGCGACAGCAGAATGGTCGGAATGAATGCGCAGGCGGTGACTGTCCCATATAGCGCGGAAGAGCCGGTCAGATTTAATAAATACAGCGGTAATGCAAATCTTATGGTGGCATTGCCAAACAGCGAAATAATCTGTCCGATCACAACTAACGTAAAATCCTTTGAGAATAGCTTCTGGTTCATCTTTTTCGTCCTCCATGCCTATTCCATAAAACGGGAGCTTAAGTACCAAACGTCGGTATGTATATGGTTTAAAATATATCTGTCCATTTTTCCGGGCAGCTCTTTATCCAGCATAAGGGAAAGCTAGTGTTTGTTCTTCTGATATATAGAGGCCAGCTCCTGTAACCGTCCTAACATTTCCCCGTCTACAATGTCCAGGCCAAAGCCCTTCATCATCTGGCTGAAAATCATAAACTTGCGGTAGGATTCTTCCTCCGTGCTGTCGAAGATCATCGGATTCATCCAGACATTTGCCACAAGCAATACCAGTTCTGCCAATTGTTCCGGGAAATCCGTTTGAATCGAACCGTCGGAAATCCCCTGCCTGATAATCGGCACAATATAATTCGGCGCCGCTTCCTCTATGGTATCATGCAAAAGGCTGAACAGAAGTTTTGGATTTTGGTGAAAATCAGGGGCTACTTTAAAGATATCGTTCTGTACGGGCCGGTTGATTGACTCTTTAAATATGGTTTTCAGTTTTTCTTTTCCGCTGAGATCCGAGCGGTCACGGATGGCTGCCAGCATTTGATTGGACTCCTCCGTCATTCTGTCTGCAACCGCAACCAGGATATCTTCTTTGGATTTAAAGTGATGGTAGATCGCCCCTTTACTGAGTCCGCCTAACTGATTAATAATATCCTGAAT
>JAHZHG010000257.1:0-815 GCA_019420425.1 Clostridiales bacterium | reverse complement strand
GAATGGACGTATGCTCATATCCTTTTTCCATAAACAGGCGAAAGGATACATCCAATATTAAATTGACGGTTTCTTCCGGGTGTCTGTTTCTTGCCAATGCTTCTCCTCCTTACATACCGTTAGTATGTTTTATAGTAACATACCGATGGTATGTTTGTCAAGGTATTTTCCCGTACTACTGTTTTCCCCTGTGTCAAAGGTACTGCGGATTCCCATCGCACCGGGTATCTGATGAAGCGTCGGCGCTGCAGGCACATATAGGGCTTGTCTGCACTCCCGACAGTCTTATCCCGCAAAATGGATCGCCCCTCGAAGATCAATACATTCTTGCCGGAAAGCCAAAAAGAAACCAAAAAAATAGCCCGATCGATTCTTTTTCCTCTCGATCGGGCTATTAATGAATTTCCAGTAATTTCATGATCTACACCTTCGCTTTCTTAGATTATGAGTGTTGATTTAAGTCTTGGTTGGACCGTACCTCCTTATTTAGATTTTGAGTTTGTCCGCTATGGCTGTCTGCCTTTTGTCAAAATTTTCTCCTTCAAGTATTATCTATATAAAACTCTTTAAGAGATTTTCTTTTTGACTAAGCTTCTTATCCCATTGGACTTTACCTCTTTCGTAATGTTCGGTTGGATAGAAATAAACTATGCCATCGGACCGTCCTCCACTTTCTCAAGAATCGAATCTTTCTAACCTTTGCGGCTTTACTTGCCGGGAACTAAACTTCCTCTGCTTTTGTTAGAATTTCTTCTCTTCTTTTGATATGTTTATTATACTTCGAATAATTCATTTTGTCAAGCGATATTTTCTAA